>JBOHDU010000392.1:0-16306 GCA_050700615.1 Nocardioidaceae bacterium | reverse complement strand
TCGTGGCCGGCCTGGGCGAGGACGAGACGCTGACGCTGCTCACCCGCACGATCGTCCAGCTCGGGCACGACCTGGGCTTCGCCGTCGTGGCGGAGGGCATCGAGAGCTCACAGCAGCTCGGCCTGCTCAGGGACATGGGGTGCGGGCTCGGCCAGGGCTACCTGGTAGCCGCCCCGATGTCCGCCGCGCAGATAGAGTCTCTGCTCACGCCGATGTCCGCGGGGCCCGGCGGCGGCTCGGTCAGGCCCGATCCGGGGGCTGAGGCAGTCGTCTCATCATCCGAGACACAATTGAACACGGGTTGACACGGGCTGCCCGGCGCGCGAGGGTAGGTGACGTGCATAGCAGCCTGATTCTCGTACTTGGCCGGCGCGCAGGTCGCTGACAAGCCCAGCTGCCTGCGCGCTCCCCTCGGTCGCCACCCGGCGCGAGGGGTTTTTTGTTGCCGCGAACGCCGATAAGAAAGCCGTCCCGATGACCGAGCAGACGACGCCGATAGGCCATCTCCCCAGCCCGCGCGACCTCGCCGCCAGGGTCGGCGGTGGCGCCGCGGTACCGCACGGCACGCCAGGACCGCATGGCACGCCAGGACCGCATGGCACGCCAGGACCGCACGGCGCGCCGGGAACCCCGGCCACGCCGACTGCCGCGCAGCCGGACTCCACCCCTGCACCGCCGGCCGCAGGGCGTGTTTCCGGCCAGGAAAGTGCCGCAAGCCCGCGGCAGGTCACCGGCGCCCAGGCCCTCATCATGGCGCTCGAACAGCTTGGCACCGAGGTGGTGTTTGGGCTGCCGGGCGGCGCCATCCTGCCGGCCTACGACCCGCTGCTGGACTCGGCGCGGGTGCGGCACGTCCTGGTCAGGCACGAGCAGGGGGCCGGGCACGCGGCCACCGGGTACGCGCAGGCCACCGGGCAGGTTGGCGTGTGCATGGCCACCTCGGGCCCGGGCGCGACCAACCTGGTCACCCCGATCGCCGACGCCTACATGGACTCGGTCCCGCTGGTGGCCATCACCGGCCAGATACCCAGCTCGCTGATCGGCACGGACGGCTTCCAGGAAGCCGACATCTCCGGGATCACGCTGCCGATCACCAAGCACAACTTCCTGGTCACCCGTGCGGCCGACATCGGGCGGACCATCGCCGAGGCGTTCCACATCGCCTCGACCGGCCGTCCCGGCCCGGTGCTCGTCGACATCGCCAAGGACGCGCTGCAGAACGAGACCGACTGGGTCTGGCCGCAGCCGATGCAACTGCCGGGCTACCGGCCGGCGATCCGCCCGCACGCCAAGCAGATCCGCGAGGCGGCCCGGCTGCTGACCACGGCCCGGCGCCCCGTCCTGTACGTCGGCGGCGGCGTGATCAAGGCGAAGGCCGCGGCCGAGCTGCGTACCCTCGCCGAGCTGACCGGCGTGCCCGTCGTCACGACGCTGATGGCCAAGGGCGCCCTGCCCGACAGCCACCCGCTGCACATGGGCATGCCCGGCATGCACGGCACCGTCGGCGCGGTCGGCGCGTTGCAGCGGTCCGACCTGCTCGTCACGCTGGGCGCGCGGTTCGACGACCGGGTCACCGGCCGCCTCGACACGTTCGCCTCGGACGCGAAGGTCGTGCACGCCGACATCGACCCGGCCGAGATCTCCAAGAACCGCGTGGCCGACGTCCCCATCGTGGGGGACTGCCGCGAGGTGATCGTCGAGCTCATCGCCGCGGTCCGGGCCGAGTACGACTCCGGCCACCACGGCGACGCGGGCCCATGGCTGGCGACCTGCCAGGGGTGGCGAGACAGGTACCCACCCGGCTACGACACGCACGACGAGATGGTGTCACCGCAGTACGTGATCGAGCGCATCGGAGCGATCGCCGGCCCCGAGGCGACCTACGTCGCCGGGGTGGGGCAGCACCAGATGTGGGCGTCCCAGTTCATCAAGTACGAGCGACCGGCGGCGTTCATCAACTCCGGCGGTCTTGGCACCATGGGGTTCGCCGTGCCGGCCGCCATGGGCGCCAAGGTCGGCGACCCTGGCCGCACCGTCTGGGCCATCGACGGGGATGGCTGCTTCCAGATGACGAACCAGGAGCTCGCCACCTGCGCGCTGAACGGGATCCCCATCAAAGTCGCGGTCATCAACAACTCCAGCCTGGGCATGGTCCGGCAGTGGCAGACGTTGTTCTACGACGGTCGCTATTCCAATACCGACCTGCACTCAGCCAGGATCCCCGACTTCGTGATGCTGGCCGAGGCACTCGGTTGCGTGGGTCTTCGGTGCGAGTCGACGGGCGACGTCGACGCGACGATCGCCAAGGCGATGGAGGTCAACGACGCGCCGGTCGTGGTCGACTTCATCGTCAACCGTGACGCGATGGTCTGGCCGATGGTGACCGCCGGCACCAGTAACGACGCCATCCAGATCGCTCGCGACCTCAAGCCGATCTTCGACGACGAGGAGCTGTGATGACCGCTGAGCCCGTTCGCGGCATCCGGGTTGGCCGGCCATGAGTCGACACACGCTCTCCGTGCTCGTCGAGAACCGTCCGGGGGTGCTCGCCCGGGTGGCCGCCCTCTTCTCCCGACGCGGATTCAACATCGAGTCGCTTGCCGTCGGCCCGACCGAGCACGACGACATCTCCAGGATGACCATCGCCGTCAACGTCGATCGGCTTGCTCTCGAGCAGGTCACCAAGCAGCTCAACAAGCTCATCGAGGTGCTCAAGATCGTCGAGGTCGAAGCGCCGGATGCGGTCGAACGCGAGCTTGCCCTGATCAAGGTGCGGGCCGACGAGCAGACGCGGAGCCAGGTGCTCGAGATCGTCCAGCTGTTCCGCGCCAAGGTCGTCGACGTCGCCACCGATGCCGTCACCATCGAGGTCACCGGTAACCGAGACAAGCTCGAAGCACTGTTGCGGGTGCTCGACCCGTACGGCGTGCGCGAGCTCGTCCAGTCGGGGATGGTGGCGATCAGCCGCGGCGGGAAGTCGATCACCGACCGCTCCCTGAAACCGGCGCCGCCGGTGACGGTCGCCCGCCCCGCACCGCCGCGGCCGGGACCCGCCCCCGGGCGGTGAGTAGAGTCCGCACACCACCGGTGGTGACCCGTCGCGGTCACGACCGCAAGTCCCAAACGACGCGAGAAGGAAGCAGATCCGATGGCTGACCTCTTCTACGATGACGACGCTGACCTGAGCGCGATCCAACGCCGAAACGTGGCAGTGCTGGGATACGGCAGCCAGGGGCACGCGCATGCGTTGTCCCTTCGTGACTCCGGCGTCGACGTACGCGTCGGCCTTCCGGCGGCGTCGAAGAGCCGTGAGAAGGCGGAGTCGGCCGGGCTCACCGTCCTGTCGCCGTTCGAGGCGTGCGAGGAGGCCGACCTGATCGTGGTGCTCGCCCCCGATCCGGTTCAGCGCGGGCTCTACCACGAGGCGATCGAGCCGAACCTCGTCGACGGTGATGCGCTGCTGTTCGGGCACGGCTTCAACATCCGGTTCGGCTACATCGAGCCGCCGGCGGGTGTCGACGTCGTGATGGTCGCGCCCAAGGGACCCGGACACCTGGTCCGCCGTGAGTTCGAGGAGGGCCGGGGCGTGCCCGTCCTCGTCGCCGTGGAGCAGGATGCGTCCGGCAGCGCGTGGGACCTGACGCTCTCCTACGCGAAGGCGATCGGCGGCACCCGGGCAGGAGCCATCAAGACGACGTTCACCGAGGAGACCGAGACCGATCTCTTCGGCGAGCAGGCGGTCCTCTGCGGAGGCACCTCGGCGCTGGTGCAGGCTGGGTTCGAGACGCTCGTCGAGGCGGGCTACCAACCCGAGATCGCCTACTTCGAATGCCTGCACGAGCTCAAGCTCATCGTCGACCTGATGTACGAAGGCGGCATCGCCAAGCAGCGCTGGTCAGTCTCGGACACCGCCGAGTTCGGCGACTACACGTCGGGTCCCTTCATCATCGACGCGTCGGTCAAGGCCCGGATGAAGGACGTCCTCGACAACATCCAGGACGGCACGTGGGCCGCTGGCTTCATCGCCGACCAGGACGCCGGAGCACCGAGGTTCAACGAGTTCCGCAAGCAAAGCGAGCAGCACCCGATCGAGCAGACGGGCCGTGAGCTGCGCCAGCTGATGGCGTGGGTCAAGTCGCACGATGAGGACTACACCGAGGGCAGCGCCTCGCGCTGACCGACCGCTCACACAGCACCCGGCTCGCCGGGCACGAGGCGCGTCGCCGCCCGGCCATCTGGCGGGTTAGGATTGCCGCGCAAGGGCACGGCGTGGTGCTCCGGTTGGGCTCGGGTGGCTCCTCCGTCGAGAACCGCCAGCCGCAAAGGACAGTCGACACCGTGACCAAACCCGTCGTGCTCATCGCCGAGGAGCTCAGTCCCGCCACCGTGGCCGCGCTCGGCCCTGACTTCGAGATCCGCCGTTGCAACGGTGCAGACCGCGCCGAGCTGTTGGCGGCCATTCCCGACGCCGATGCCATCCTCGTCCGCAGCGCCACCAAGGTCGACGCCGAGGCGCTCGCTGCCGCCGGGCGGCTCAAGGTCGTCGCCCGTGCGGGCGTCGGCCTCGACAACGTGGACGTCAAACAGGCCACCCAGTCCGGGGTGATGGTCGTCAACGCGCCCACGTCCAACATCGTGAGTGCCGCGGAGCTGGCCGTCGGCCTGCTGCTCGCAGCCGCGCGCCACATCGCGCCGGCCAACCGGTCCATGCACGACGGGGAGTGGCTGCGCAGCAGGTACACCGGCGTCGAGCTCTACGAGAAGACGCTCGGCATCGTCGGGCTCGGTCGGATCGGGGTTCTGGTCGCGCAACGCCTCAGCGCGTTCGGCATGCGGATCATCGCCTTCGACCCGTACGTCCAGGCCGGTCGGGCCGCCCAGCTCGGCGTACGCCTGGTGCCGCTCGACGAGCTGGTCCAGCAGGCCGACTTCATCTCTGTCCACCTGCCCAAGACGCCCGAGACCATCGGGTTGCTAGGCGAGGAGCTTCTGGCCCAGTGCAAGCCGTCGGCGATCATCGTCAACGCCGCCCGCGGCGGGATCGTCGACGAGCATGCCCTCTACGTCGCGATGAAGGAGGGCCGAGTCGCCGGCGCCGGACTCGACGTCTACACGACCGAGCCCTGCACCGACTCACCGCTCTTCGAGTTCGACAACGTGGTGACGACGCCGCACCTCGGCGCGTCCACCGACGAGGCCCAGGAGAAGGCGGGCGTCGCGGTCGCGAAGTCGGTGCGGCTTGCGCTCGACGGTGAGCTCGTCCCTGACGCGGTCAACGTGCAGGGTGGCTTCATCGCCGAGGACGTGCGCCCGGGGATTCCGCTCACCGAGAAGCTCGGGCGCATCTTCACGGCGGTGGCCGGTGAGGTCGCCCAGCAGCTCGACGTCGAGGTGCGCGGCGAGATCACCCAGTACGACGTCCGGGTGCTCGAGCTGGCTGCGCTCAAGGGGATCTTCGCCGACGTCGTCGAGGAGACCGTGTCCTACGTCAATGCACCCCTTCTCGCTGCCGAACGCGGTCTCGCCGTACGCCTGGTGCGCGACCCCGAAAGCCCCGACCACCGCAACCTTGTCACCCTGCGCGGCACGCTCGCTGACGGCAGCCAGGTCACGGTGTCCGGCACGCTCGTCGGGATCCATCAGCGGGAGCGACTCGTCGAGGCGAACGGCTACGATCTCGACCTCGAGCTCAGCGAGCACCTCGCGTTCCTCACCTACCACGACCGTCCCGGCATGGTGGGGACGGTCGGTCGCATCCTGGGTGAGGCCGGCATCAACATCGCCGGCATGCAGGTGGCGCGCGACCGCCGAGGCGGCCGCGCTCTGGTGGCCCTGACGCTGGACTCGGCCATGCCGCTCGCCGTGCTCGAGCAGATCGGGCAGGAGATGGACGCCCAGCTGCTGCGCACGGTCGACCTCTGACTCGGAGCCCGTTGGTTGCCGCCTGACCGGCCGACGAGCGAGCCCACGACGCGGCCCGTCACCTACCTGAGGGCGGCGATCAGGACCGCCGAGTCGGGCGCCACCATCACCTCTACCGTGGTGAAACGGTCATCGGTCAGCCACTGCTCGCGCATCCTGTCCACCCGCCCTTCGTACATGGGTGGCCAGGTGGCTGAGGGAGTGAAGTCGTCGAGTACGACGATGCCGCCAGGCCCCAGCAGCTCTGCGACCGCGTCGGCGCCGGAGTGCTTCGCCTCCCGCACGTCGAGGAACAGCAAGGAGAAGGGACTTCGGTCGCTCAGCGCGCTCCAGTCGCCGGTGATGACCTCGACTCGAGGGTCGTCGGCGAACAGGTCACTGACCGCCTCGGCCAGGCTGGCGTCAACCTCCGCCGTGATCACCTTGCTGCCGTCTCGTGCGCCACTGGACAGCCACGCCGCACCGACCCCGCACCCCGTCCCGCACTCGCCGAGCACGCCGCTGCGACCGGCGGCGAGCGCTGCCAACAGCCGCCCGGTCTCGGACCGGCTCGAGGTCACGAACCCACGTCGCCGCGACAGGTCGAGGGCCTTGGCCACGATCGCCGGTAGATCGGGGGGCGCGCTCATCGGCGCAGTCTTGCACAGCAGGTGTCGTGGGCAGGCCGCGAAGCCGAGACGTCGTCCCATATGTCAAGACGGGTGTCCGATTCTGCCGACGCGCCGGGTCGAATGTCCTAGTCTGGACAGATCATGCGGTTCAGCGTAGTCATCCTTGCTCGCCGCGGCGGGGCCTCTTAAGGCCAACACCTCGCCGCGGTGTTCGGGCGTTGGCCGCCGCTGAGGGACCGCAGTTTCCGATCGCATCGGCGCCTCTCTCGCTGATACCGGGCCGCGTGATCCGCGCAACCGACGACAGCTTCGCGGCGACTGCATTTTCCGCCCTCCGTTGAGCCGCTCCGGTCCAGCATCTCGATGCCGGGCACCATCGAAGACTTTCGCAATCACGGAGAGAGAACGATGTACGACATGTATCCCGAATGGGGCCCGGCTCGCCATGACGACGAGCATCCTTCGAACCCCCAAACGAGCACCCCACTGCAGGAGTCCCTGGACCTGCGCGACAACGGTGGCGAGCGTCCTGACGACAACTAGTTGGCTCACACTCTTCAGTCCGAGGCTGCACTGACTCTCGTGCGCGGCGAGGCCGGCAACGTCTGATCGTCGGCCACCGGCTGGCTGTCGGTCGTTGTGCCGCGGCATCGCGAGCTCAGAAGTGCCGGCCGCAAGGCCGGGGATGCACTCCCTAGGATGACGGCCATGACCAGCAGCTTCCGTCTCGCCGTCATCGGTGGGGACGGCATCGGGCCGGAGGTGACCACCGAGGCGCTCAAGGTGCTCGATGCGGTGGGCGCCGTCCGCGGCCTCAGGTTCGCGCGCACCGACTACGACCTCGGAGCCCGACGCTGGCAGGCTACTCGCGAAGTGCTGCCCGACTCCGTGCTCGCGGAGATTCGTGAGCACGATGCGATCCTGCTCGGTGCGGTGGGGGTGCGGCCGGGAGACTCCTCGGTGCCGCCTGGCCTGCTCGAGCGCGGACTGCTGCTGAGGCTCCGCTTCGAGCTCGACCAGTACGTCAACCTGAGGCCGTGCCGCACCTATCCCGGTGTGCCGAGCCCGCTGGCAGACCCGGGGGAGCTCGACTTTGTGGTCGTACGCGAGGGGACCGAGGGTCCGTACGCCGGCAATGGCGGGCGGCTGCGCGCGGGCACCCGAGCCGAGATTGCCACCGAGGTGAGTGTCAACACGGCGTACGGCGTCGAACGGGTCGTTCGCGACGCCTTCGAGCGGGCTCGCCGCCGACCCCGGCATCGGTTGACCTGGGTGCACAAGACCAACGTGCTCGTCCATGCCGGCACGCTCTGGAGCCGGATCGTGTCGCAGGTCGCGGCCGACTACCCGGACGTGGCGCTCGACTACCTGCACGTCGACGCGGCGACGATCGCGCTCACCACCGAGCCAGCCCGCTTCGACGTGATCGTCACCGACAACCTCTTCGGCGACATCGTGACCGACCTCGCCGGGGCCATCACGGGCGGCATCGGCCTGGCTGCCAGCGGCAACATCAACCCCGAGCGCACGGCACCGAGCATGTTCGAGCCGGTGCACGGCTCGGCTCCTGACATCGCCGGGCAGCAGAAGGCCGACCCGACGGCCGCGATCTTGAGCGTGGCGATGCTGCTCGAGCACCTCGGGCAGAGCGCCGCCGCCGAGGCGGTCCATGACGCTGTGGGCCGCAGCCTCGCAGCGCGAGCCTTGCGCCGAGGCGATCCGCTCAGCACGAGCGCGCGTGGCGATGCGATCGCCGCGCAGGTCGGCACCGCCGTCGGATAACGTGAGACGTATGACGCCCCAGATCGCCGTCGAAGCCTCGGCCGCGCCGGTTGAGCCGGCCCGTCGCGCCGAGATCCTCGACAACCCGGGATTCGGCCAGTACTTCACCGACCACATGTTCGTCGCCGAGTGGACCCCGACCGACGGCTGGCACGGGGCGACCGTCAAGCCGTACGGCCCGTTCAGTATCGATCCAGCGTGCGCCGTGCTGCATTACGCACAGGAGATCTTCGAGGGGACCAAGGCGTACCGGCACGATGACGGCTCGCTGTGGCTGTTTCGCCCTGAGAGCAACGCCGAGCGGTTCGCCCGGTCAGCCGCGAGGATGGCGCTGCCCCAGCTGCCGGCCTCACTCTTCGTGTCCGCGATCGAGGCGCTGGTCCGCGTCGACGCCGACTGGGTCCCGGCCGGTGGCGAGAAGGCCCTGTACCTGCGGCCGTTCATGTTCGCGTCCGAGGTCTACCTCGGGGTGCGCCCGTCGAAGCACGTCACCTTCGCGGTGATCGCGTCGCCCGCCGGGGCGTACTTCGGTGGTGGCGTCCGGCCGGTGTCGATCTGGCTGAGCGAGGAGTACTCCCGCGCTGCGCCGGGAGGCACGGGTGCAGCCAAGTGTGGCGGCAACTACGCTGCCAGCCTGCTCGCTCAGCAGGAGGCGATCGTCAACGGCTGTGACCAGGTCGTCTTCCTCGATGCCGCCGAGCACCTGGCGGTCGAGGAGCTCGGCGGGATGAACATCTTCCTCGTCTACAAAGACGGGACGCTTGTCACTCCAGAGCTCACCGGCTCGATTCTCGAGGGTGTTACCCGGGCTTCCGTGATCGAGCTGGCGAGGGAGCTCGGGCACAAGGTCGACGAGCGCCGCGTCACGATCGACGAGTGGCGGCGCGGTCTCGCGGACCAGGAGATCTCGGAGGTCTTCGCGTGTGGAACGGCCGCGGTGATCACTCCGATCTCGTCGCTGCGCTGGCGCGGCGGCGAGGTCTCGTGCGCTGACGACGCGGGAGCCGTCACGAGCAAGATCCGGGAGCGGCTGCTCGATATCCAGTACGGCCGGGCCGACGACGTACACAGCTGGATGCACCCCCTCACCTAACCCTCCACCCGTGCGGCGCTTCATCAAGGTATGACGCCGTACCTGCACTTCCCTCGGCGTACGCACCGAGGGAAGTGCAGGTACGCCGAGGTAAGCGCGAGCGTTGAGCCTC
Organism: Nocardioidaceae bacterium; assembly: GCA_050700615.1. Classification (GTDB taxonomy): domain Bacteria; phylum Actinomycetota; class Actinomycetes; order Propionibacteriales; family Nocardioidaceae; genus JBOHDU01. Next base: position 6,786 of record JBOHDU010000392.1, on the reverse strand, counting down.
AGTCCGTACGGCGCATCATCCGGGCCACCCGGCGAGCGACGGCCGCATGGTCGTCCAGGTCGGACCAGGTAAGCCGGACCACCCCGAAGCCAGTCGTCTCCCGCAGCAGGTCCTCGCGCACCTTCTCCGCGAAGACCACATCGCCCGGCGCCTGGCCCGGCAGGAGCAGTCGGCCGTATTTGACCCTGCCGTCGAACTCTCCCAACAGCCGTTGTTCGGGCCACGCGAAGTCGGTGATCCCGATGAGGGCTCCGTACTCGTCGCGGACTGCGAACTGCAGGTGTGGCGCCGGCAGCCCCCGCGCCCAGCAGATGTAGCGGACTCGGGACTCGCCGGGTGACTCTGCGTGGCCATCGGCGAGGCGCACGACGACCTGCACCGTCCGGATACCGGGCCAGCGCTGCATAAGCTGGAACGTGTTCAGCATTTCCTCCGGTTGCAAGATGCCTTGGTGGAGTGCGGAGTCCACGATGACAAGCCCCTGCTCGATATCGCATCCGGTGAGTGTCTCGATGACTGCACGGCTGGCCTTCATCACGGTCAAGCCACCGTGCGGCTCCGTGTCGGTGTCGATTGCGACGCCTTCGTGGTGGACCACATCGGACTCCGCACGGCCCGAGCCCCCGTCGAGCCGGGTGACGTGAACGCGGCTCAGGTCCAGTCCCCACGTCGCGATGCCTCGGGCCACGACGGCGCTGACGTGGCTGAGCGCGACGTTGTCACCCAGTGACCTGAGCACCGCCTTGCAGTGGATGAGGTGCCGCTGGCTGAGTGTGGACTCCGCCCATAATGGCATCAGAACATAGGCGCCTCGGCGTACGCGATGCCAGCTTCGTGAGCGAACGGCCGCCGCGACCGACTTGTCGTCGTAACCCAGGTCTGCCGCCTCCGACCTGAGGAACACGCCGTGGCTCAGACAGATACTCAAGAGTCGTTCGTCCATGTGAAGACGGTGCCGGGTGGCTGGGCGAGTGGTAGCCGTAGGGAGTCTCCTGTGGGCACGCCTCATCGACGACGAAGGGTGTGGAACGTGCACCCCGGCGTTTCACCTCGGCCCCACTTCCCGCGATGAACCAGCACTTCCCGTGCTGCGTACGCCGTGGGAAGTGCAGGTTCGGCGTCATACCTTGGTGAAGCGGACACCCTCACCGCTGGGATCGGATCGGCGGCGCGGCTTCGTGCGGCGCATGTGCGCCACGCACAGGCTGGGCTCCACCAGCGGCTCCAGGGTGCCCGTGGTGACCGGAGCGCCGATCTCTGCGAGGGCCCCCGTCATCAAGCCGAGATGGACGGAGCAGACAACCTCGCGCTCGGCTTCGGCCACCTCGAGGAACGGGCAGTGCGTGATCTCGACCTGCATCTCGTCGTCGGTGTCAGTGGCGCTGTCGGATTGGTGTGCGTCGAACCCGACGGTGCGAAGTCGAGCAGTGACGTGGTCCACGGCTTGCTCGGCGGCGCGGGGCGGCCTCGGTTCACCACGGACCAGGAGGCGGCCCCAGGTCTCCCCGGCGTTGCGTGCGGCCGCCGCTGGGTCGTCAGCAGTCTGGGCGATGTACGACGCCAGCACCTGCGCGAGCAGGCGGTAGCTGCGTGGTCCCGGCATACCGGTGTTGCCAGCTGCGGTGAAGACGGCTCGGGGCCGCCCGCGGCCGCGTGCCGCCGCGATGCTGCGAGACGCCAGCCCGGCTCCCTCGAGCGCATCGAGATGGAATCGGGCAGTGTTGGGGTGCAGCCGCAGTCGACCGGCGATGTCGTCTGCGGTCAGTGCACCACCGGCGTCTTGCAGCAGCGCCAGCACACGCGAGCGGGTGACCCCGAGCCGGGTCGATGGGTTGTCCTCGAGTGGCCGCCCACCCGGATCAGCGCCAGCCGGCGGCTGGTTTGGCCGGGGGGAGTGGGGGGTCCTCGACCTCGGATTCATGGGGTGAACAGCCTGGGTTTGTGGGCGGTCTGAAGGTCCCGCAGCCAGCGCCCCCCGTTCTGCGTCGCCCACGACGCAGACACGAAGTCAGCGGTCCGCGGGCTCGGCACGACCGGTGGCTCGGCGTCCGGATCGAGTCCGCGTGAGACGACCTGCTCTCCGAGCCACTGCACCACGTCCTTTCCGTAGACGACCTGGCGGTCGGGCACGACCAGGATGGGGACAACCTTTTGGTTGGTGCCGTGCCACTCGGCTCTCCAGCCGCGGGCCAGTCGCCAGGCGTCGCTCGTCACCGGCCCGCCCGAGACGCTCACCGAGTACCCCCACTCGCTGACCGGGTCGCTCCTGCTGTGCCCGCCCCGAATGACGTCCGCGAGCAGGGTGCGAACCACGGCCGGATCGCCGAGATCGATCGCGTGCTCCCAGAACGCCTGGAAGAGCAGCCGCCATGCTGCGTCGGCCGCTCCGGCAGCGTAGGTCTCGGCATACCCCGAGACCGCAGCCTTGGTGCGTGGCACGAAGCCAGCAAGGGCATAGGGGAGGTGCTCGTCGGGAAGAAGGTGAGCGGTCACGAGATCCATCTCGGCGCTGAGATCGGCGAACCGCTGGGTATCCGTGCTCGCGGCCGGCAACTCGAGTGGATCGTGCTCGACGGGTCTGAAGTCGACGGGTACGCCGGCATCGGCGAGCACCCAGGCGCGCCGGCTCGCGAGATAGCTCCACGGACAGTTGAAGTCGCCGTAGAGGGCCAGGCCGGTTTGGTTCTCGCTACTCATCAGTTGCTCCGTTCGAGGGTCTAATTTATTTATACAAGTTTTTTAGAGAAAAAGCCAGGGGGAGATCCGGAAAGAACGGCCAGCCAGGCGGAGACCCGACCCTCGTTCGACGGCGGGTCACTTGGGCCGTCGCCGCCAACGGGGCGCACCGGTCCGGCCGGTAGGCTTGCGCGCTGTGAGGATCGCCAGATACACGTCAGGTGACGAGCCGACCTACGGTATCGTCGGGGGCAACGACGGTGAGGAGATCATCGCCTCGGTGGTCGGTGACCCCCTGTACGCGGGAGTGGAGCTCACCGGCGAGCAGGTGAGCCTGAGCGACGTGCGGTTACTCGCTCCCGTCATCCCACGCAGCAAGGTCGTGTGCATCGGCAAGAACTACGCCGCGCACGCGGCCGAGCTCGACAGCGAGGTCCCACCCGAACCCCTTGTCTTCCTCAAGCCCAACACGTCCGTGGTCGGCCCGCACGACCCGATCGTCTACCCGACCCAGAGCCATCGGGTCGACCACGAGGGGGAGCTGGCCGTGGTCGTGGGAAGGATCTGCCGCGATGTCCCGGCCGAACGCGCCGCTGATGTGATCTTCGGATTCACGGCCGCCAACGACGTCACGGCACGCGATCTGCAGCAGACCGACGGTCAGTGGGCCAGGGCCAAGGGTTTCGACTCGTTCTGTCCGCTCGGCCCGTGGATCGAGACCGAGCTGGACGCTGCGGACGTGCGCGTCACGACCGAGCTCAACGGTGAGCTCAGGCAGGACGGCAGAACCAGCCTGATGATGTACGACGTTCCGGCGGTGATCGCCTACATCACGTCCTTCATGACTTTGCTGCCCGGTGACGTCATCCTTACCGGCACCCCGGCCGGGGTCGGCCCCATGCAGCCGGGCGATGAGGTCTCGGTCACCGTCGAGGGGATCGGCACCTTGACCAACCCGGTCGTGGCGCGTGACTGAGGCGGCGGAGTCGGCGGAGTCGGCGGTCCGGGTCCGGTTCTGCCCGTCGCCGACCGGCCATCCGCACGTCGGCCTGGCTCGCACCGCGTTGTTCAACTGGGCTTTTGCCCGGCATCACGGAGGTGCCTTCGTCTTCCGCATCGAGGACACCGACGCGAGCCGTGACTCCCAAGAGTCCTACGACCTGCTGCTGGACGTGATGCGCTGGCTCGGGTTCGACTGGGACGAAGGCCCCGACGTCGGCGGCGACCACGGCCCGTACCGCCAGTCGGAGCGCTACGACATCTACGCGACCGTGGCCGACAAGTTGCTCGCCGCCGGGCGTGCCTACCACTGCTACTGCTCCCAGCGAGAGCTCGAGGAGCGCCGGGAGCGGGCACAGGCCGAGGGTCGCCCGCCGGGCTACGACGGCCAGTGCCGACGGCTCACGGCGGAGCAGGTGGCGGCGTACCAGAAGGAGGACCGTCAGCCGGTGCTCCGGTTCCGGATGCCCGATGGCACGATCGCGTTCACCGACCTCGTCCGTGGGGAGATCAGCTTCGAGAGTCAGCACGTGCCCGACTACGTGCTGGTGCGGGCCAACGGGCATCCGCTGTACCCGCTGGTCAACCCCGTCGACGACGCCCTCATGGGCATCACGCATGTGCTGCGTGGCGAGGACCTGTTGTCGTCGACTCCGCGCCAACTCGCGTTGTACGACGCGCTCGCCGAGATCGGGGTCGGAGACGGAACGACGCCTCGGTTCGGACATCTTCCTTACGTCATGGGGCAGGGGAACAAGAAGCTCTCCAAGCGTGATCCGGAGTCGAACCTGCTGGGCTACCGTGACCGGGGGTTCCTTCCGGAGGGGCTCATCAACTACCTGGCTCTGCTCGGTTGGGCGATCGCCGACGACCACGACATCTTCTCGCTCGACGAGATGGTGACAGCATTCGACATCGACCGGGTCAACCCCAACCCGGCCCGGTTCGACCTGAAGAAGTGCGAGGCGATCAACGCCGTACACCTGCGGGCTCTGTCCCACGATGAGCTCGCCGATCGGGTGGTGCCGTATCTGCGGGCGGCCGGCCTGCTCGGCGACGCGGTCACCGACGAGCAGCGGGCGACCCTTCGTGCGGCCGCTCCGCTCGTCCAGGAGCGGATGACCACTTTGGGCGAGGCGATCGACATGCTGGGCTTCCTGTTCGTCGCCGATCGCGACTTCCACATCGACCCCGGCGACGCGAAACAGCTCGCCGGCGAGGGCACCGAGGTAGTCGAGCAGTCCTACGACGTGCTATCCCGGCTCGCTTCCTGGAACACCGCCGGCATCGAGTCGGCCCTGCGGACCCGGCTCGTCGACGAGCTCGGCCTCAAGCCGCGCAACGCATTCGGCCCAGTGCGGGTTGCGGTGACGGGCAGGCGGATCTCGCCGCCTCTGTTCGAGTCCCTGGAGCTGCTCGGACGCAAGCGCTCGCTTGAGCGGCTGACGGCAGCCGCCCATCCGGCTGCCTCGTCGTAGCGGTTGGCAGCCGATGGCTTTCGCTCGCCGCGGAGCGGGCCGAGGCAGGCTTAGGTAATGGCCGCCCACGACCCGTTCTTTCCCGGGCCCTACCATCGGCTGACCCGACCGGCGGGCGGGGCCTGGTGGCGGCTGGTCGTAGGCGTACTGGCGGCTGCGGTGGGATTCCTCGTCGTGACCTTGGTGGCGCTGCTCCTGGTCTACGCGGTGGCGCATCTGATCGGATTCACCCACTTCGACATCACCAGCAACAAGGTCGACGCCGGCCTGCTGCTGGGCAACAACCTAGGGCTCGCTGCGCTGATACCGGTGGCCCTCGGCCTTACCGTGCTGGTCTACCAGACCCGACCTCACTGGGTCTCGTCGCTCGCGCCCGGCCTGCGCCGGCGATGGCTGCTCGCCTGCTTCGGCATCGCCGGCGTGGTGTGGGCGCTGTTGTTCGTGCTGGCGACCGTCAGTGCTTCGCTGGACCGGCACCATCCGGTGGACTCGGGGGTCATCGGGCTGATCGTGGTGGTCCTCCTGACGACGCCCTTCCAGGCAGCGGGGGAGGAGTACCTCTTTCGCGGCTTCCTGCTCCAGAGTCTCGGTGCTACTCGGCTGCCGGCGATCGTGTGCTGTGTGCTCTCGGCGGCGGCGTTCGCCACTGCCCACCTGCAGTTCGCCCCGCCGCTCTTTGCGGACCGGTTCCTGCTTGGCCTGGTTTTTGCCTGGCTCGCCCTGCGCACCGGGGGACTCGAGGCAGGCATCGCGATCCACGCGGTCAACAACATCACTGCGTTCATTCCGGCGGCGCTACTCGACCAGACCACGCAGACGGTCAACCCGACCGGCGTCACCTGGGTCCCGGTCGGTGTGCACGTCGTTTTGCTGTCGATCATCGTGGCCTGGCTCCCTCGCGTGTTCGACAAGCGTCGTGGACGCGGCCTCGGTGCTCCACAGTCGCGGCGCCGAGCGAGCCCGTCCACGCCAACTCAGTGGGGGCCGTTGATGCCGCCCCCGCCAGGACCGGATGCTGCGAACCATCCGGCCTCGCCGCAGCATCCGCCGGATCCCGGTGCGCAGCCGGGGTCGCAGCCGGGCCCCCCGACGTAACGGAGTGCAAGGGCTGGCGGGACTGACCTGCCCGGGAGCCGTGACAGGGGGCGGCCGGCGTCCGCCGAGAGGAGGCGTGGCCCAGCGGCAATAGAGACCCGGATCGACACCCCGATCCGGTACGCCGGCCCGCAGTTGTCGGGGGCAAACGAACCGCGACCCACCCCGGATCGGGCCGTCTGTCCGCGGCTGCCCCGACGTCCGCGACCAAAGTCCGGCGCGGGGTCGACAACCCCAGCGCGGCAGGACCGACGTCGCTGGGTTGCGCGGCTGGGTGGGGTGCGGTGGGGTCGGATTGTGGCATTGTGAGCATCGACGTTTCGGCGGTCGCCGTTTTGGAGGCGGTGCTTCGGCTCCGGTATCGTCGTCCCTCGGCACTCGTCGGGCAACTGCTCGGCGCGTCCTCCCTTGGGGTATGGGGTAATTGGCAGCCCGACTGGTTCTGGTCCAGTTAGTCTAGGTTCGAGTCCTGGTACCCCAGCGGAAACGCTGATCAGAGCATCATGTACGTTCTGTTTCGCGTAATCCTGGCCCCGTC
>JBOHDU010000391.1:0-3103 GCA_050700615.1 Nocardioidaceae bacterium | reverse complement strand
ATCGCACTCCACCGCGTGTTCGAGTCCCCGATCGACCGCATCGTCTTCGACACCGGCCACCAGGCCTACGTCCACAAGATCCTGACCGGACGCGCGTCGGCGTTCGACTCGCTGCGCCAGGAGGGCGGGCTCTCCGGCTACCCCAGCCAGCACGAGTCCGAGCACGACATCGTCGAGAACTCGCACGCGTCGACCTCGCTGTCCTACGCCGACGGGCTGGCCAAGGGTTACCGCGTCAAGGGCGAGGACCGCTACGTCGTCGCCGTGGTGGGAGACGGGGCGCTCACCGGCGGCATGACGTGGGAGGCGCTCAACAACATCGCCGCGGCCAAGCAGAGCCGGCTCGTCATCGTCGTCAACGACAACGGCCGCTCCTACTCGCCGACCGTCGGCGGGCTCGCCGAGCACCTGGCCAGCCTGCGCACCGACCCCCGCTACGAGGAGGCGCTCGATCGCATCCGGGTCCGGCTCAACCGCACCAAGCTGGTCGGGCCACCCATGTACGACGCCCTGCATGCGATCAAGAAGGGCCTCAAGGACGCCTTTGCACCTCAGGGTCTCTTCGAGGACCTCGGCCTGAAGTACCTCGGTCCGGTCGACGGCCACGACCGCGAGGCCCTCGAGGTCGCGCTGTTGAAGGCCAAGAACTTCAACGGACCGGTCCTGGTGCACGCGATCACCACGAAGGGCTGCGGCTACGAGCCGGCGCTGCGCAACGAGGAGGACAACTTCCACTCACCCAGCGGAGCGTTCGACCCCGAGACCGGCGAGATGCTGGCGCCCCGCCCCCCGATCTGGACCGACGTGTTCCGCGACGAGCTGGTGTCGATCGGTGAGCAGCGCAAGGACATCGTCGCCGTCACCGCGGCGATGCTCTACCCGACCGGGCTGTACTCCTTCGGCCAGAAGTTCCCGGAGCGCACGTTCGACGTCGGCATCGCCGAGCAGCACGCCGTGACCTCGGCCGCGGGCATGGCGATGTCCGGGCTGCACCCGGTGGTCGCGATCTACGCGACCTTCCTCAACCGGGCCTTCGACCAGGTGCTGATGGATGCTGCCCTGCATCGCTGCGGCATCACCTTCGTGCTCGACCGTGCCGGTGTCACCGGCGACGACGGCCCCTCGCACAACGGGATGTGGGACATGTCGATCCTGCAGGTCGTGCCGGGGCTGCGGCTAGCCGCGCCGCGTGACGGCTCGCGGCTGCGCGAGCTGCTGCGGGAGGCGGTGGCTGTCGATGACGCTCCCACGGTGCTCCGCATCCCCAAGGGTGCGGTGCAGGAGGACATCGACGCGATCGATGCGATCCAGGGCGACGGTTCGGGCGGCCGGGTGGACGTGGTGGCCCGTTCCGGTCCCGGTGACGTGCTCGTCGTGGCAGTCGGAGCAATGGTCGCCACCTGTGTCGAGGTGGCCGAGCGCCTTGCCGATCAGGGGATCGGGGTGACCGTGGTTGACCCGCGGTGGGTCAAGCCCATCAACACCGCGCTCATCGGGCTCGCCAGGACGCACCGCCTCGTCGTCAGTGTCGAGGACAATGGGCGGGTCGGCGGCTGCGGAGCAGCACTCGCGCAGGCGCTGTCCGACGCCGGTGTCGACGTGCCGGTCCACGCGTTCGGGATCCCGCAGGAGTTCCTCGCCCAGGCCAAGCGCACCGCCATCCTCGACGAGTTGGGGTTGTCCGCCCCGTCGCTCGCCCGCGACATCACCGCCTTGATGTCCGCCCTCGAGGGCCAGCCGACGGAGCCGGCACCCGAGCGGCGCCGGAGGAGCACCGCCGCCACCTGATCAGATCCGACCGACGGTGGCGTGTTGTAGCGTCGCTCAGGACGTCACGTCGGCGGTCGTGATCCGCGACCACGAGGCGGCGACGAAGATGACCGCGTAGGCGAGCGGCACCAGGCTCCATCGCACCAGCGAGCCGACGTCGGGGCTGCTTCGCAGCAGCTCGTCGAAGTCGAGCCAGTGATGCGTGAGCAAGAGGCTGCGGATCGCGCCGAGCTGGGGGACCGAGTCCAAGATGGCGAAGCCGATCGCGGAGACGACGGTGGCGGCCATGGCGCCGATCGGTACTTCGGTGAGCGTGGAGAAGAAGAGGCCGATCGCGGCCAGACCCACCAGATCGATCAGCACGTAGAGCGCCACCGCCAGGGCCCGCAGGATGCCGTCCCACAGCGGGACGGTGGTGCCCGACAGCAGGGTCACGCCGTGGGTCCCGAACAGAGCGACTCCGGTGATGATTCCCACGACGGTGACCAGCAGCACGGCGGCCGCGGCGTACACGAGGATCCCGAGGCTCTTGATGACCAGCAGGCGGGTGCGGGAGACCGGGATGGTCAGCAGGTAGCGCAACGTGCCCGCGTTGGCCTCACCGGCCACGGCGTCGCCGGCGATCACCGCAACGGCCAGCGGGAGGAAGACGGGCAGGCAGACGGCGAGCGCCGTGAACGCCAAGAACAGCCCGTTGTTGGTGAGCTGGCTGATGAACGGCGGCCCCTGACCGGGCTGGGGCGTCGACACCTTGACCGCGATCCCGATGAAGATCGGCACGGCGACGAGCAGCAGCAGCATGGCCAGGTTACGGCGGCGCCGGAAGACGAGCCGCAGCTCGTTTCCGAGCTGGCCGATCCCGACCCGGGGCCGGCGGGTAGGGCCGGTCGTCGCGGTTTCGGTGAGCTCAGCGGAGGACATCGAAGCCCTCCCCGGTCAGATGCACGAACAGCTCCTCGAGGGCAGGGCGTACGACGGCGAAGCCACGCACCGGAATGCCCGCGGTGACCAGCGCGGCGTTGATGTCCTCCGGCACCCGGCCGTCAAGAGGCGTCGTGATGACGTCGGCCGCGACGTTGTCGGTCCGAAAGCCCAGCCCGGCCAACAGCTCGGCGGCATCTTTGGCCCGGGGCGTCTCGATACGCACCGACGACGCGGCGTCCGAGAGCACGTCGTCGAGGCGCCCCTGGGTCAGCAGCTTGCCCCCGCTCATGATCCCCACATGGGTGGCCACCTGCTCGATCTCGGCCAGCAGGTGGCTCGAGACCAGCACCGTCGTGCCGTCGCCTGCCAGGTCTCTGATGAGCCCGCGTACCTCGCGAGTGCCCTGAGG
>JBOHDU010000390.1:0-5045 GCA_050700615.1 Nocardioidaceae bacterium | reverse complement strand
ACGACGCTCTGCTTCCGCCTCGGCCTGGTCGAGCTCTCGGCGCAGCTGCTCCGTCCGGCTCTCGGCCCGATGCCTTTCCGCGGTGCGCTCCTCGAGCCGTGCGGTTGCGGCTCGGTGGCGGGTAGTGGCCTCCTGGCTGCCGGTCGTCGCGGCTCGCACCCCCTCCTGGGCCCGCTCCAGAGACCGGCGTCGGCGCTCGGCGTCCAGGTCGGTCACCGTTGCGCCGCCACTGGAGTCCGTGGTCAGCGGCTTGCGACCTGCACTCGTCCTGCCCGGCTCGACCCCGAAGCCGGAGACGTGCAGCGCATCGGCCAGCCGGGCCTCGGCGACGAGCTCGGCGCTGCCAGGGTTCGATAACGTCGCGTCGAGGGTGGCGCGCACGTCTTGGGCAACGTTGTCGCTCAGCGCCCGGCCGTGCTCGCGTGCCAGCGATCGGGCCTGGTCGACCAGTGAGGACACCAGCCGGAAGCGCTGGCGGGTCAGGTCCCGCAGGTCGTCACTGCTCAGTGTGGGCATGACCTCGCGCAGCTCGTCACCGAGGTCGAGAAGCGGCTGGATGGCTTCCGGCCTCTGCCGGACGAGCTGGTTGACCAGCCAGGCCGCGAGCGTCGGTTTGCGCAGCGACCGCAGACTGGTGGCCAAGCCGGAGTCGCCCACGGCCTTCGCCTGCTTGACGACGGCGGAGCGAGCCGCGACGAACTCTTCCGGCGGCAACGCATACAGCGCGTCGGCAGCCGACTCGAGATCCATGGCACCACCCTGCCGCACTGCGCTCGACGGCACCATCAGGGCTTGCCGAGCCCTGGTGAGGCAGGTCTCTCCGGAAGGTGCTTCCGTTTTTGCTACTTCCGAGTAACACTGGTGGGTAGCAAGGGACGCCACGGAAGGGACTGCCATGAGCACGGACGTTGCCGACGCACAACCTGCCACCGCCGACATCAGCGCGCGTGAGGCCCGCGAGGTGGCCGAGGCCGCTCGCGAGACCGACTGGACCCAGCCCAGTTTCGCCAAGGAGCTCTACCTCGGCCACTTCGACCTCGCGCTGATCCATCCGTACCCACGCGTCGACCCGGAGTCGGCCGAGAGGGGAGAGGCCTTCCTGGAGCGGCTGCGGGAGTACTGCGAGAGCCTCGACGGGGCGCTGATCGAGCAACAGGCGCAGATCCCCGACGAGTACATCAAGGGCTTCGCCGAGCTCGGCGTCTTCGGCATGAAGGTTCCTCGCGAGTACGGCGGGCTGGGGCTCTCGATGGTCTACTACGGCCGCGCCCTGATGTTGCTGGGATCGGTGCATCCAAGCATCGGCGCGCTCGTGTCGGCGCACCAGTCCATCGGCGTTCCGGAGCCGGTGAAGCTGTTCGGAACCGACGAGCAGAAGAAGTTGTTCCTTCCGCGGTGTGCCCAGGGTGCTATCACCGCGTTCCTTCTTACCGAGCCCGACGTGGGATCCGACCCGGCCCGGATGGCCTCCACGGCGCGACTGACCGAGGACGGTAGTGCTTACCTTCTCGACGGCGTCAAGCTCTGGACCACCAACGGGGTCATCGCCGAGCTTGTCGTGGTGATGGCGAGGGTCCCGGAGCACGAGGGCGGACGGGGCGGCATCACGGCGTTCGTCGTCGAGGCCGACTCCGATGGGGTCACCGTGGAGAACCGCAACTCGTTCATGGGGCTCAAGGGCATCGAGAACGGGGTCACCCGGTTCCACCAGGTGCGCGTCCCGGTCGAGAACCGGCTCGGCCGCGAGGGCCAGGGCCTGAAGATTGCCCTGACCACGCTCAACGCCGGACGGCTCTCCATCCCGGCGATGTGCGCCGGTGCAGGCAAGTGGTGCCTCAAGATCGCCCGGGGGTGGTCCGGCGCGCGGGTCCAGTGGGGACAGCCGGTGGGCAAGCATGAAGCAGTCGGCGAGAAGCTCTCGTTCATGGCGACCACAGCGTTCGCGCTCGAGGCGGTGTTCGACCTGTCGGCGAAGCTGAGCGACGCCGGCACGAAGGACATCCGGATCGAGGCGGCGCTGGCGAAGCTCTGGTCCAGTGAGATGGCCTGTCGAATCGCCGACGAGCTCGTGCAGATCCGCGGCGGCCGGGGCTATGAGACCGCTGCCTCCCTGCAGGCGCGGGGGGAGCGCGCGGTTCCTGCCGAGCAGGTGTTGCGCGATCTGCGCATCAACCGGATCTTCGAGGGCTCCTCAGAGATCATGCGGCTACTGATCGCGCGTGAGGCCGTCGACGCACACCTGACGGCCGCCGGGGATCTGGCCAATCCGGATGCCGAGCTGTCGGCCAAAGCCAGGGCAGCCGTCAAGGCCAGTGGGTTCTACGCCAGGTGGCTGCCACACCTGGTCGCGGGCAAGGGCACCCTGCCGTCGTCGTACGACGAGTTCGGCCCCCTCGCCAAGCACCTGCGCTATGTCGAACGATCCTCCCGCAAGCTGGCTCGCCAGACGTTCTACGGGATGAGCCGGTGGCAGGCGAAGCTCGAGTACCACCAGGGATTCCTCGGCCGGATCGTGGACATCGGCGCCGAGCTCTTCGCGATGGCGGCTGTCTGTGCTCGCGCCGAGATGCTCCGCACCGACGAGCCGGCGCGCGGTGGAGACGCTTTCGCGCTCGCCGACGCGTTCTGCGCGCAGGCAAGGCTCCGCGTCGACGAGCTGTTCGAGCGGCTGTGGCGCAACACCGACGCCGTCGACCGCACGGTTGCGGCCGATGTCCTCGACGGCACCTACAGCTGGGTCGAGTCCGGGGTCGTCGACGTCTCCGAAGGCACCGGACCATGGATCGCGTCCTGGACCCCCGGAGCCTCGACCGCGGCCAACGTGCACCGCACCTACCGCTGACCGACCAACGTCTCCCGGCCAGGTGCGTAACCCTCCTGGCAGCCGGGCAGATGAGAGCGGCTCTGTGTCGGGTGGGCGATGCTGGAGTAGACGGGGGAGGGGTCACGAGGTAGTGGCCGCCGAAACAACCGGATATGGCGGGGTCACGGTCGCGGTCCTCGACCGACACAATGGGTGCCGTGCCTGACACCAAGGACATCAGCGTGACGCTCGACCTCGCTCTTCGCGTGGGTGAGGTGCTGCTGTCGTCGGGAGCAGGCGCGGCTGATGTCACCGCCACCATGTTGTCGGTTACCACGGCGTGCGGGTTACGCAACTGCGAGGTCGACGTGACCTTCACGGCCTTGACGCTCGGCTACCAGCCCGGCCCGGAGACCGTCAGTCATACCCAGATCCGCGCGGTGCGCTTTCGGGCGACGGACTACAGCAATCTCACCGCTGTCGAGCATCTCGTCCGAGCTCTGGTGGATGGCGAGATCAACCGGGACGACGCTCGCGCTCAGCTGGTTGCGATCTCGTCCGCGAGGCACCGCTACCCACGGTGGGCAGTCACCCTCGGCTGGGGCCTGATGGCGGTGGGCGTGAGCCTGTTCATCGGCGGGGACTGGAAGGTCTCGGTCATCGCCTTCGCGGTTGCGGTGACGATCGATCTGCTCAACCGGACGATGAGCCGGCGGCGCGTGCCCACGTTCTACCAGCAGGTCGCCGGGGGGCTGGTCGCGACACTGGTGGCGGTGGCGGCGGTCGCTGCCCACCTGCAGGTCGATCCCTCGCGGGTGGTGACTGTCGGGATCATCATGCTCCTGGCCGGGATCGCGTTCGTGGGAGCCGTGCAGGACGCGCTCACCAGCTTCTACGTCACGTCCGGCGCCCGCGGACTGGAGGCCCTGCTGCTTACCGGTGGCATCATCGCCGGTGTCAGCGGTGGCCTGGCGGTTGCCGATCGCGCCGGGGTCACCGTCGTCTTCACGCCGGTGTCCGCGACGTGGAACGACCTGCCGACCGCCCTCATCGGTTCGGCCTTGACCGCTTCCGCGTTCGCGTTCAGTTCGTACGCGCCGGTGCGCGCGCTGGGCCCGATCGCCCTCGTGGGTGTGCTCGGTCAGCTCGTCTACCGGTTCATCGTCTTGCAGGGCTTCGGCATCGCCTGGGCCTCGGCCATTGCCGCGGTGGCGATCGGTGCCGTCGCGTATTCCCTGTCCGGGCGGTTCCGGGTCCCATCGCTGGTGGTCGTTGTTTCCGGGATCACGCCACTCCTGCCCGGCCTGTCCATCTACAAGGGCCTGTATCTGATGACCCGCGGCGTCAACGGCGGACTCGTCAGCCTCGCCACCGCGTTGGCGATCGCGATCGCCCTGGCCGCCGGCGTGATCCTGGGCGAGTACCTTGCGCAGCCGCTGAAGCGGGAGGCGCGACGGCTCGAGCAGCGACTAGCTGGACCGCGACTGGTAGGTCCGTGGAGGCCGCGCTCGCCTCGACGCGTACGCCGTGAGCGGTCCTCGCGCCGAGGGAGGGATCGCCAGCCCGGTGCTTCCCGACAGTCGGCGCACGACGACCGGAACGCGCCTGCCGAGCGGGCAGACGACGATCCCGCCGCCCGGGACGCCAGACGAGGAGCCAGCTGACTCCGGGTGGGTGCCAAGACCCCTCTGCCGGGCCGATGGTCCGTGACCGGCAGAGGGGTCTTGGGTCTACCGTCGATGCCGACTCTCCCGGCACCGACCTCACGCCCTAGGGACGAGGCGCGCTGTAGACGTAGGTATCCCAGTTGGTGTTCGAGTCACGCGCGACCGGACCGACGTACTCGGTGGCCATGTAGATGCGGGTTCGCCTCGGGGAGCCGAATGCCTGGCCCATCGAGTAGTCGCCGTACCGGCAGGCAGGGCCGAAGCCCAGACCGGTGTAGCAGGTGAAGTCGTCCAGCGGCGCAGTGCCCCTGCGCGCCAAGTGGATCGGGCCGGTGACCCCTTGGGCGCCGGAGAACGTCACGTAACCCGGGCTGGGGTACGTGAGGTCGCCTGCGACCGCGAAGTTCATGAAGCCCATGCCGTTGGCAGCCACAGCGATGCTCGGGTAGAGCAGGCTCTGGCTCGACGAGACCACGCCCTGGTTGACCAGCGAGGCGGTGACCGAGTTGCCGGTGGACACGTTGGGCTTGAGCACCACCCACGCGGCTCCGGTGACTTGGGTCGTCTTGTAGGGC
>JBOHDU010000389.1:0-9642 GCA_050700615.1 Nocardioidaceae bacterium | reverse complement strand
CATCAGGGTCGCGGCCAACCCGGCGCATCGGCACGCAGCGATCCGCGCGCTGGCCAACACAGCCGTCACGAGCGAGGATCTGGCGCAGCTGCGTGAGCTCGCCCGCGACGACGTGGACCTGCGGTGGCGCGTGCTGGTCCGTCAAGCCGCGCGAGACGATGTCGACAGCGCCGAGATCGAGGCACTGTCGAGCAGGGACCCCGACCCCGACTCGTGGGTGCGCGCACTCGCCGTGAACTCCGCCCGACCGGACCCGGCTGCGAAGGAGGAGACCTGGCGCGCCATCGTCGATGACTTCCGGGTGCCGATGGGGTCGCTCGGCCAGTTGAGGCGGGCGTTCTGGCAGCGCGGCCAGCGAGAGCTGCTGGCGCCGTACGCGAGCCGTTACCTGGAGGCGCTGCCTCGGCTGCACACGCTGGGGATGCTGCCAGCCCTGGCGCTGTCGACCGCGATGTATCCGGCGGCAGGCGTGGGCGAGGGGTTCCCTGCCCGCGCCGAGAGGGCGGCCAAGGAGCCTGGTGTCAGTCCCGTCGTGGCGTCGGCGGTTGTCGAGCAGACCGACCAGCTGAGGCGGATGCTCGTCGCCCGAGCGATGTGAGCCAGTTGGCGAGGGCGTCAGGTGCTCTCGATGACTGACTTCGCCTTGTCCAGGGCGGCCATCTCCCCGTCCATCGACCGCTGAACGGGTCTCGACAACAGCATCTTCTTGATCCCGGACAGCTCGGCACGTAGCGAGAAGCTGACCCTGGTCCCAGCGGGTTCTTCCGAGAACTGGAACTCCCCGGTCGGGCGCACCGGTCCGGCCGTCACTTCGAATGCGAACCGTGAGGGCGGCTCGAAGCCGGTCACGGCCATGTCGGCCGGGATACCACGTCCGCCGGGGCCTTCGACGACCTGGTGGATCTGGGATCCGAGGCCGACCGGTCCGGCGGCGTGGATCTCCTTCAGGTGCGGTCGCCACTGCGGATCGTTGTCGACGTTGGTGAAGAACGCGAAGACCTCGTGGACCGGGCGATTGATGACGATGCTGCGTTCGGCTGCGGGCATGGCTTCCCTCGGTCAAGATGGCGCTCGGCGACTCCGCTCCGCTTTATCGTGCAGCAGTTGGCCGGTCAACGCCAGTAGCTCGCGACTCTGGTCCCCGGCGCCGGCCCAGACATCGGGGCCGGCAGACTCGGCTCGCGGGCCTCGGCCACGGCAAACCCGTGCCGGAGACCGCGACAACGCGGCGTCGTGAGGCACCATTGGTCACACCAGTTGACTCAAACCTCAGTAGTCGCCGAGTTATCCCCAGATGTCGGGCCGGGTCTGGAGTTTTCACCGCCTGGTTGACACACTCCCGGAAACCAATCCGGTACAGGGGACCTTGTATGAGCCGCGCACACCCGGCCAGCGAGACCGTGCACCCGTCGCCCATTGACGTGTTCGACGCCGACGTCCGCGACGAGGTGCGTCGTCGCGGAGTCGACCCGCTTGCCGATGTCGCGGCGGTGCGCCGCTTGGCGGAGTCCGTGGTGCGTGCCCATGACGAGCGCAGCCTTACCGGCGTGGTCCGTCCTGTCGACGACCCGAAGCGATGCGTGGAGGAGCTTGTCGCGAGGGTCGCGGGCTTCGGCCCGCTGCAGCCCTATCTCGACGACCCCACGGTCGAGGAGATCTGGATCAACCAGCCCCAACGCGTATTCGTCGCCCGCGACGGGCGGCACGAGCTGACGACCACGATGTTGTCCACGGACGAGGTCAGCGACCTGGTCGAGCGGATGCTGAAGTCCTCTGGGCGCCGGGTCGACATGTCGGTGCCTTTCGTCGACGCCATGTTGCCGTCTGGCCACCGACTTCATGTCGTGCTCGATGGCATCACCCGGGGCTACTCGGCCATCAATATCCGCAAGTTCGTCGTCAAGGCGAGCCGCCTGTCGGACCTCGTCGAGCTCGGCACCCTGACAGCCCGGGCGGCGGCTCTCCTCGATGCCTGTGTGGTGGCGGGCCTCAACATCGTGGTCGCCGGAGGCACCCAGGCCGGCAAGACGACACTTCTCACAACGTTGGGCTCGGCGATCCCAGGGCGTGAGCGGATCGTATCCGTCGAGGAGGTGTTCGAGCTGCGCTTCGAGCACCCAGACTGGGTCGCCATGCAGACCCGGCAGTCCGGGCTCGAAGGCACCGGCGAAATCAAGCTGCGCCACCTCGTCAAGGAGTCCCTGCGGATGCGGCCGTCCCGGTTGGTGGTGGGTGAGGTGCGAGCCGAGGAGTGCCTGGATCTGCTGCTGGCCCTCAACAGCGGACTCCCCGGGATGGCCACCGTGCACGCAAACTCTGCCCGAGAGGCCCTCGTCAAGCTCTGCACTCTGCCGTTGCTCGCCGGGGAGAACATCTCGGCCGGGTTCGTCGTGCCGACGGTGGCTGCCAGCGTCGATATCGTGGTGCACATCCAGATGGACGTCGACGACAAGCGACGGGTCAAGGAGATCGTCGCAGTTCCCGGTCGGGTCGAGGGCGATGTCATCGAGACAGCTGCTCTGTTCTCGACCAGTGACGGCCGACTGCGACGGGCGCCGGGCATGCCTCCTCGCCTCGAGCGCTTCGCGCAGTGCGGCATCGATCTGCACCGAGTCCTGGGCCAGCCGGAGATGGGCTACGCCGACAACCTCCGGGAGGCGTGACATGGGCGCACTGTTGGGACTCGTGGCGGGCCTAGGGCTGCTGCTCGTGTGGCGATCGTGCACATCGCCGCGCACCGACACGCGACCTCGCCGGGTCTCGCGGGCAACCCAGTCCCTTCTCGACTCCGCCGGTATCGACACGGTGACGCCCACCGCACTCGCCGCACTGTGCGTGGCATCGGGGCTCGTCGCGACGGTGGCCATGCTGGCGATCTCACGGACCGCTCCGGTGGCCCTAGCGTTCGCGGCAATGGCGGCGTATCTTCCCGTCGCGGTGGTGCGCGCACGTGCCCGCCGCAGGCTGCGAGAGCTGGCCGAGGTTTGGCCGGAGGCGGTCGACAACCTTGCCTCAGCCGTCCGGGCAGGGCTCTCCCTGCCCGAGGCGCTCACCCAGCTCGGCCAACGCGGCCCGTTGCCGCTGCGGGGGCCGTTCGTCGCGTTCGGGCATGACTACCTCGCCACCGGGCGTTTCGAGGCGTGTCTCGACCGGCTGAAGTCTCGGCTGTCCGACCCGGTCGGTGACCGGGTCATCGAGGCCTTACGCGTCGCACGCCAGGTTGGTGGCGGAGATCTCGGCCGGGTGCTGCGTGCGCAGTCTCGGTTCCTGCGCGCCGACGCGCGTACCAGGTCGGAGCTCGAGGCCCGTCAGGCGTGGGTCGTCAACGGAGCGCGGCTAGCCGCCGCCGCGCCCTGGGCGGTGCTGCTGGCGCTGTCGTTCCAGTCCACCGTTATCGCGCGCTATCGCTCCGCGGCTGGTATTGCCGTGCTCTGCGTCGGGGCGTTGGCCTGCCTCATCGCCTACCGCTTGATGGTGCGCATCGGACGGCTGCCGAGCGAACCGCGGGTGCTGCGATGAGCCCGGCTCTCACGGGTGGGTGGCTCGCGGGCATGCTGGCGCTCGGGCTGGTCATCGTCGTGTCGAGGCTGCTGAGGCGTCGCCGTCCCAGCCTCGACAGCAGGGTGCTGCCCTATGTGCGCGACGTGCCGACTCCGGTTGCCGGCTGGGAGCCGATGCGCCGGTCCGACAGCGCGTCGTCGGCCCTGAGGGCGATCCTCGTTCCTGCGCTGCGCGCGATGGCGGAGCAGCTCGAGCGTCTGCTCGGCGGGCGCGCCTCCGTCGGCCGACGGCTGCGGCGGGCGGGCTCCCCGATGACGGTCGATGAGTTCCGGTTCTCCCAGGTGGTATGGGCGCTGGTTGGCTTCGCGGCTGGAATGCTCGTCGGCCTGGCCGGGCCGGCTCGTGAGCCAGGAAAGGCAGTCCCCTGGTTGCTGGTCTGCCTCGGGCTGGCCGGGGCCGCCATCGTAGCCCGCGAACAATTGCTGTCTCGTCAGGTGAAGTCGCGCGAGAACCGCATTCTGGCTGAGTTCCCGACGGTCGCAGACCTGCTGGCCTTGTCGGTGGCGGCCGGTGAGGGACCGGTTGCCGCCCTCGACCGGGTGGTGTCGACCTGCCGAGGGCCGCTCGTCCAGGAGCTCGCTCACGTGCTCGCGGACTCGCGCGCCGGCGCCAGCATGACGTCGGCCCTCGACCAGTTGAGCCTGCGCACCGGGCTCTCGATCGTGGCGCGGTTCGCCGAGGGGCTCGCGGTCGCGATCGAGAGGGGCACACCCCTCGTCGACGTGCTCGCGGCGCAGGCCGGCGACGTGCGTGAGGAGTCCAAGCGGGCACTGATCGAGACAGGAGCCCGCAAGGAGGTGGCGATGATGGTGCCGGTCGTCTTCTTGATCATGCCGGTGACTCTGCTGTTCGCGTTCTTCCCCGGTGTGGTCGGGCTCGACCTGCTGGCGCCATAGCAGTGGCCGGTCAAGCACAGTGACAACGAAAGGGACGGAGTTGAGGACGATGCGAGTGGTGAGGTCGGTGGTCAGCCGGCTCAGGACGCGAAGCGAGCGCGGCGACATACCGGGATGGGTCATGATCACCGTCATGACGATCGTGATCGCCTCGGCGATCATGGTCATCTTCCAAGAGCGCGTGACCGGCTTCTTGGACGAGACCCTCAACGAGTACATGTAGATGCCTCGGCGTCCTGTCGCCGGTCGGAGTCGCCTTCAGCAGGGATCCGCGATCGTCGACTTCACTTTGGTGTCCGTGGTCCTGATTCCGCTGGTCTTCGGCGTGTTGCAGCTCGCGCTGATCTGGCACGTCAAGAACACGCTGACTGCGGCGGCGTCGGAGGGCGCCCACTACGGAGCCGCCTATGACAAGACGGCGCTCGACGGCGGCCGCCGCACGCGTGCGGTCGTGCTCGACGTGTTCGGTGCCGACTTCGAGGACCGGGTGAGCGCGCGCGACACCACGATCGGCGGTCAGCCCGCTGTCGAGGTCGACGTCGCGGCCCGGGTTCCGGTGCTGGCGTTCTGGGGGCCGACAATCCGGCTCGAGGTGTCGGGCCATGCGGTCAGGGAGCGGCTGCCGTGAGCCGACCGACCCGGAGACGGGCCCGGATTGCGCGCGCCGCGCGAACGCAGTCCGGGTCGGCACTGGTCGAGCTGACCTGGCTCGGCGTGCTGCTGGTGATCCCACTCGTCTACCTGGTGATCACCCTCGTCACCGTGCAGGCGGCGGCGTACGGAGCAACGGAGGCAGCCCGGGCGGCCGGGCGGGCGTACGTGCTGGCCCCCGACCTGCAGTCGGCACGCCACCGTGCGTACGCCGCCGGGTGGATCGCCATGCACGATCAGGGCGTCGACCTGCAGCCGGCCGACCTGGTCGCTCGCTGCCTGCCGACCCCGCGCTCGTGCCTGCAGCCAGGATCCTCGGTCGAGGTGCGGATCGCTTTGCACGTAGCACTGCCGCTGATGCCGCCGGTGTTCGGGCGGTCGGCGGCCAGCATTGCTGTCGATGCGGTTCACATCGAGCGCTACGGGGTCTATCGCGAGGCCGGCGGCCGATGAGGTCGCCCAGCGCGGCTCGGCGACGCGACGAAGTCGGCCAGATCACCGCGATGATGGTGATCCTGACTTGCTGCCTGCTGCTCGCGGTCATCGCCGTAGCCGACGTGTCCGCCAGCTACCTGCGCCGAGAGTCGATGCGGTCGCTGGCCGACGGCGCGGCTCTTGCGGCGACCCAGGCTGCGGCCGCCACGTCGGTCTACTCAGGCGCCGGCGACTTCATCCCCATCGACGAGTCGGCCGCCCGGCGTGCTGTGGATCGCTACCTGCAGGAGACCCATGCCTACAAGGACTTCCCGGGGCTGCGGGCCGAGGTGGTCGTCGACGCTTACACGGTCCGGGTGTGGCTGGCTGCCCCCTACACACTCCCAGTGGCCGTCCCCGGCGCCGACGCGGCGGTCACGGTGCACGGGTCCAGCGCGGCACAGCTCCCGGTCTACTGACCGGTCGGCGTCACGATTGTGGGTTTGGTCCTCTTCTGACCGGTCTCGTTGGCTCAGTCGGACTATTGCGGTCTCGCACGGGCGAGGCAAGGCTCGAGGAAACCCTGGAGGATGCGTCGATGACTGCCCCTGCCCGAAGCCCGAACGGAATCACTAGTTTCAAGGGCTTGGTCTTGCGCGCAGGCGACCATGGTTACGACGAGGCACGCAGGGTCTTCAACGGGATGGTGGACCGCTCGCCTGCCCTCATCGCGCAGTGCACCGACACGTCCGACGTGGTCGCCGCGCTCGAGGCCGCCAACGGCCTGCATATGCCGGTGTCGGTCTACGGCGGGGGGCACGGGGTGACCGGTTCGGCCGTCGTCCAGGGCGGGCTGTGCATCGACCTTCGCGGCCTGAACAGCGTGGAAGTCGATCCGGGTGGGCGGACCGTCACGGTGGGTGGCGGGTGCACGTGGGGTGCGGTCGACACCGCAACGCAGCGTTATGCACTTGCCGTTACCGGCGGCCGGGTCCCCAGCACCGGTGTCGGAGGGCTGGTGCTCGGGAGCGGCAGCGGGTGGATCGAGCGAGCGTTCGGGCTGACGTGCGACAGCCTGCTGGAGGCCGAGATGGTGGCGGCCGACGGTCTGGTCGTGCGGGCATCGACCGAAGAGAACCCGGACCTGTTCTGGGGGCTGCGTGGTGGCGGGGGAAACTTCGGCATCGTCACCGAGCTCACGCTCGGGCTCCACGACGTCGGTCCGATGCTGCTCGCTGGCATCCGGATGTATCCCGCGAAGGCCGCCGGCGAGGTGCTTCGCCGCTTCCGCGACTTCCTGGGCTCGGCTCCGGACGAGGTGGGTGGCGGGATCGCGTTCCTGACCGCCCCGCCACTGGACTTCGTACCAGAATTCGTGCGCGGACAGCCCGTCGTGGCGATGGTCGTGTGTTACGTCGGCTCGGTGCACGACGGTCGCCGCGAGCTGGCGCCGCTGCTTGACTTCGGCGAGCCGGTGGCCGACGCGGTGCGGCCGATGTCCTACCTTGAGCTCCAGCAGCTCACCGAGGCCAGCACGCCACCCGGCATGCAGAACTACTGGACTGCCGACTTCCTCGGCGAGCTCCCCGACGCAGCGGTCGACACGCTGGTCGACATGGCGACCAGGCCAGTGTCTCGGCTTTCCCAGGTCCACGTCCTGCCCGGCGGCGGTGCGATTGCCCGAGTGCCCGACGACGCCACGGCGTTCGGCCAGCGGAGTGCGTCGTGGAACGTTCACTACCTGTCGATGTGGGCCGACCCCACCGACGGCCAACGCAACATCGACCACACCAGGCGGATGGCCGCCGCGATGAAGCCTTGGACGACCGGGCGCGCCTACCTCAACTTCATCGGTGACGAGGGCCAGGCACGGGTCGCCGAGGCCTTCGGGCCAGCCGCCTACGCACGCCTGCAGGCGCTCAAGCGGCAGTGGGACCCGCAGAACGTGTTCCGGCACAACCAGAACATTCCGCCGGTCGCTTGACCTGACTCTGCGCGCCGCGGCGTGCCGGCTCACGCTGTGGCGGGACGTGGTCCGGATCGGCCGCTCGTGTCGGGTCGCACCGGCCCGGAACTGACACGTCCTCGTTCGCCGTCGCCGGCGCCTCGTGGTGACGGGCAGGTGGCATCTGGACAGTTGGCGGCTGCCGCGTGACGAGTCGTCAGCTGGGTCGGGCCGACGCCATCAGCGAAAGCAACTCGTAGCCCACGTGCGCGGCAGCGATACCGGTGACCTCTGCGTGGTCGTACGCCGGCGCCACCTCGACGATGTCGGCGCCGACCAGCGGAAGTCCGTCGAGGCCACGCAGGGTGGTCAGCAGCTCTCGGGACGTCAGGCCGCCGGCCTCGGGAGTGCCGGTGCCCGGCGCCATCCCAGGGTCGATGACGTCGATGTCGACCGACACGTAGACCGGTCCGTTACCGAGTCGGTCGCGGGCGCGGTCGACGACCCCCGCGAGGCCGAGCGTGTCGAAATCGGCGCAGCTCAAGGTCGTGAAACCGAGGCTCGAGGTGTCGTCCAGGTCGGTCGCGGCGTACAGCGGGCCCCTGATGCCGATGTGGAGGGAGTGCTTGCGGTCGATGAGTCCCTCTTCGGACGCGCGTCGGAACGGGGTTCCGTGGGTGTAGGGCTCGCCGAAGTAGGTGTCCCACGTGTCGAGGTGCGCGTCGAAGTGCAGCACCGCGACCGGCCCGTGGCGCTCGGCCATCACCCGGAGGAGCGGGAGCGCGATGGTGTGATCTCCGCCCAGCACCAGCAGCCGGTCGGCCGACCGGAGAAGGCCCCGCGCACCCGTCGCGATCTGGTCGATGGCGGTCGCGATGTCGAACGGGTTGACCGCGATGTCGGCCGCGTCCGCTACCTGCTGCGCGGCGAACGGTGACACGTCCTGCGCCGGGTTGTACGGGCGCAGCAACCGAGACGATGCCCGGATGTGAGCCGGTCCGAACCTGGCCCCCGGTCGATAGCTGACGCCCGAGTCGAACGGGACACCGACGACGGCGACATCCGCGCTCTGCACCTCATCGAGGCGTGGAAGGCGGGCAAACGTCGCGGCTCCCGCGTATCGGGGTACGACGCTCGCATCGACCGGACCCCGCGGTGATTCAGTCACCCAGTCCTCCCAGCCACCCAGTCGTTCCGCGCCAGCACGCTGCGCTCTGTGGGGACGCTACCACCGGGCACACGGCAGTGTTTCGGACCAGAACCACCGCCGGCAGCGGCGCCGCAGGCACGGCCGCCCGGCACGGCCGACCCGACCGACCCAGGAGGGCGTGTTACACGCCTCGGGCACGGATGTGGATCGGGTGTCACAACCGGATTACACTGACAGGCATGTACGGCAACGACTTCGGCACGCCCGAGCATCAGCGGGACGACGATCCCGAGCGCCGCCCAGACCACCGGCCCGGGCCGATAGACGGAGACGGGCTCGAGCGCGACTTCCAGGCGCTGATCGATGCCGATGGCCGCATCGAGCCACGCGACGCGATGCCGGCGGCGTACCGCAAGAGCCTCATCCGGCAGATCGCGCAGCACGCGCACTCCGAGATCATCGGCATGCAACCCGAGGGCAACTGGATCACCCGCGCACCAAGCCTGCGCCGCAAGGCGATCCTGATGGCCAAGGTTCAGGACGAGGCCGGCCACGGCCTCTACCTCTACGCCGCTGCCGAGACGCTCGGCGCCGATCGTGCCGACCTGCTCGACCTGCTGCACAGCGGCCGGCAGAAGTACTCGTCGATCTTCAACTACCCGACCCTGACCTGGGCCGACATGGGCGCGATCGGGTGGCTCGTCGACGGTGCCGCGATCGTCAATCAGGTGCCGCTGTGCCGCTGCTCCTACGGGCCCTACGCCAGAGCGATGATCCGGGTCTGCAAGGAGGAGTCGTTCCATCAGCGCCAGGGGTTCGAGATCCTCAACACGCTGTCCCGCGGCACCTCGGCCCAACACGACATGGCGCAGGACGCAGTCAACCGCTGGTGGTGGCCGAGCCTGATGATGTTCGGTCCGCACGACGCTGAGTCCACCCACTCCGAGAAGTCAATGGCGTGGGGCGTGAAGCGCTTCTCCAACGACGACCTCCGGCAGCGCTTCGTCGACATGACGGTGCCGCAG
>JBOHDU010000388.1:0-8716 GCA_050700615.1 Nocardioidaceae bacterium | reverse complement strand
ATCCGGGCGTCGCGGTGCAGGTAGGCCTGCCGGGACCACCCCTCGATCCGGACCGGGAGCAACTCGCCCGAGTCGACCAGAGCCTGCACCGCCCGGCTGGCCGCGTCGACCGGCATCCGGTAGTAGTCGCGCAGGCACACCTCGGTGCCGACGCCGTAGGAGATCGCAGCGCGCCGGATCAGCTCGATGTGGGCCGCTTCGGGCGCCGGCGCCGGAGCGTGCAGCACGTGCGGGGGTAGGACCCGCTCCGGAACGTCGTAGCGACGCTCGAAGGCGCCGTTGCGCCCGGCGGAGGTGACCTCGCCGGCGTAGAACAGGAACTCGAGTGCCTGCTTGACATCGCTCCAGTTCCAGCCCCAGTCGACCTTCGCCCTCGGCAGGCCGGTGTCCAGGTCACGCGCGGTCACCGGGCCGAGTCGCCGAACGTCGTCGAGCACGGTCTTGACCAGCCCAGGGTTCTGCGCGTAGATGCTGCGCGGCCCGCCCCACGCATCGGTGTGCGCGCGCGCCATCCGATGCTTCATGTAGGGCCACAGCTCGACCGGCATGTAGGCGGCCATGTGGGCCCAGTACTCCACCAGCCGGCGCGGCCGCGAACTCGCCGCCCGGTGCAGCAGGGCGGGGTCATAGGCACCCATGCGGCTGTAGAGCGGCATGTAGTGGGCCCGCTTGAGCACGTTGACCGAGTCGATCTGCAGAACGCCGGTGCGAGCTATGGTGCGCGACAAGGTGCGCATCGTCGGGGTCTCGTGTGGGGGATCGAGAAACCCTTGGGCACCCAGCGTGATCCGTCGCGCCTGCGCGCGACTGAGAGTCTCTCTGCTGCGGAGCACGCCGTCACTGTAGATGACACGACCGACAGCACCCCGCGCGCCGGCGCTTCGCTAGTGGTCACTCACGGCAGATCGAGCAGCTTCTCGCGCACGGCATACATGACAGCCTCCATGCGAGAGTGAAGCTGCAGCTTCTCCAAGATGTTGCGGACGTGGTTCTTGACCGTGTTCTCGCTGATGTAGAGGTCGCGGGCGATCTCACGATTGTTGAGGCCGCGCGCAACCAGGCCAAGCACCTCGAGCTCGCGCTCGGTCAGCTTCGGGGTGAGGCCGCCCGGCTTACTGCCGCCGCGGCTCATCGTCTTGAACTCCTCGAGGAGCTTGGCCGCCATCGAGGGGCTGATCAGTGACTGCCCGTCGGCGACGACCCTGATCGCCTGGGCCACCTGGTCGATCGACGCGTCCTTCAACAGGTAGCCGGAGGCGCCGTTCTTGACGGCGTCGTAGAGGTCCGACTCCTCGTCGGACATGGTGAGCATGATGATCTTGGCGGACGGCGCGACTTCCTTGATCTTGCGGCACGCTTCGATTCCGGAGACCTTGGGCATCCTGACGTCCATGAGCACGACATCGGGAACCGTGGCGGCTGCAAGGTCGGCTGCCTCGCTGCCGTCGGACGCCTCACCGACCACCTCGATGTCGTCCTCGGTGGAGATCAGCATCACCAGCCCACGACGGAAAAGCTCCTGGTCATCGACCACGGCGACCGTGATCATGCCGCGCCGCGCGCGGAAGGGGGCCCCGTCTTCCATGGCCGAATCATGTCATGGCCGCCAGGTTTTGTCCGTGTCTCACAAGATGGCATCGCAGACTAAGCCTGGGTCCACCGCTGGCCGGGCGTCGTGAGCGTCACCCGGTGAAGAGCGGTGGGTCCGGGTCAGACCAGCCGGATGACGCCGTAGTCGTAGCCCTTGCGCCGGTAGACGACGGCGGCCCGCTCGGTCTCCTTGTCCATGAACAGGTAGAAGTCGTGCCCGACCAGCTCCATCTCGTACAACGCCTGGTCGAGCGTGATCGGCGGCGCAGGGTGGGTCTTCTCCCGGACGACGAGCGGGCCATCCCCCATGACGGTGATCGGGCCAACCTGATGGACGAGCCAGTCGTCGTCGGGCAGGTCGGCGGTCCCCGACTCGTCACCGGTGCCGATGGCACTGGACAGCGACTCCGGGCTCCGGGAGCCGTGATGCACGCGGCGCCGGTCGGAGGCCTTGCGGACTTGCGTGGACAACCGTTCGACCGCCTTGTCGAGCGCCGACATCTTGTCGTCGGCGGCCGCCTCGGCACGGATCACCGGGCCCTTGCCGCGGATGGTTATCTCGACCCGAACCGATTGGTTCGCCTGCCGCGGGTTGGCCTCCTTGAGCACCTCTACTTCGACCCGGATAATGCGGTGGCGGTACTTCTCGAGCCTGGTCAGCTTGTCCTCGACATGGCTGCGGAAACGATCGGACACCTCACAGTGCCGTCCTTTGACCACGACTTCCACGCGTGCCTCCTCTACGGTGCGAACAATGCGGACCGCGCCATGACCATGGCGAGGCGGCGGCCTCGGCCCGCTATGCGAGACGGGCTCGGGCCGCCGGTGACGCTCGGGGACGATCCCGGATGGGATGGCATCCGCCCGGCCGACCTGGTCTTCTTCCCCACACTCGCCTGCTGAGGCTTTCGCGGCTGCTGCCACTAACGGCCTTCTCCCGGTTGACGACGGCGTCTGGCCGTCGGCCGAGGCAGGACTTACGACTAAGCCGCACCGTGATCAGGCACGAGACGGATGGTCGCGCGCCCTTACGTGGGCCGTTTCGCCTGCGGCTGGCATCGGCTTGCTGGAACCGACCCCGACATGTCGAGGCCCTCCCAGCGCAACCACGGACCCGGACGGATGCCATATCGAAACCCTAGCCGCTGCCCTGGCAGGCCACTAGCCGAGCGGAGAAACGGCCCCACGACGCTGGGTAGCGGCGATGACCCCTGCACCGAGCACGCGCACGGAGGCGCCCGACAGCACCCGCGCCGCCTCGCCCAAAGTGGCGCCGGTGGTGATGATGTCATCGATGATGACGACGGGCGTGTCGACCAGCCGCCGCACGGCCGGCCGGCACCCAAAGGCGCCGGCAAGATTGCGCTGGCGCTCGGGAGCCGTCAAGCCGGTCTGGTCAGCGACCGGTCGGCGCACCCGTAACGCCGTGGACACCCGGGTCGGCACTCCTTCATGTCGGATCGCGGCCGCGCACGCTCGGCTGATGCGAAGCAGCGGGTCGTGACCTCGAGCCCGCACGCTCTGCCTCGACGACGGAACGGGCACGAGCACGAGCTCGCGGACGTCGGCGTCTTGAGACCGGGCCAACACCGCAAGCACGCTGAGCGAGAGCGCGGCACCGAGCGGCCTTGCCAGCGGGAGCCACCCCTCCTCCTTGTGGACCACGACGGCAGATCGGGCGACCCCGTCGTACGCCGAGACTGCGAACGTCGCGGGAAGCCTGGGAGGGCACGGCGACGGAATGACGCGTCTGGGGCGCCCTCCCAGCGACCGGCGGCAGCTGGGGCAAAGAGACGGCCCCGGTGCCGCGCAGCCGACGCAGGCGCCACCGAGGAGCAGGTCGAGCGACGCCCCCGAGATCCCTGACCTGGCCATCCGCACAGCATCGCCCGGCCCGGCCAACGCGACGAGCGGCCGTGCCGCCGCGGTGCATCAGTCCGGCGCCGAGGCGGCGGCTGTGAGGTCATCCGGGGTAGAACGGCTGCTGGTACTTGGCCGAGCCGCCGAAGCGGCTCCATTGACCGGTCGGCGTCCCCTCGTACAGACGCCCGTCGCTAGCGCCGATCACAGTCCGGGTGTCGGAGTTCGGGGCCGCCGCGATGCTCACCGGCTGGATCGGGATGAAGCCGGCCGAGGGGTTGACCGTGGAGCCGTCGATGCTGATCTCGTACGGCCGCTCCTCGCCGCCCTCCTCCTGCGCCAACACCACGACCGAGGTCGGGCTGGTCCAGGCCAGCCCCGACAGCTGAGCGAGCGGGAAGTCCGGGTTGCTGATGGTCAGGGCGTCCCCCAACGAGACGTCCCGCGGGTGCTCGGGATCGCGACGGATGGTCGAGATCACCAGGTGCGAGCCACCCTTGTCTCGCACGATGGCCGCCAGCCGGACCCCGTCGCGCGACACGGCGATCGCGGTGACGTCCTTGCCGCTGATCCCGGGGGCGACGACGACCTTGGCGGTCGCCGCCGCAACGACGTGCAGCACCGCGCCCTTGCTGGTCTCGTCGACCACCCAGAGCATCTGGTGGATGTCCCAGGACGGTCGCAGGAAGTCCGAGCCGTGACTCAACCACAGACCGACTCCAGGCGCCTGGTTCAGCTCGGTCGCACCGACGTAGACCTCGTTGCCCTTCGCGGTCACCAACGCGGCCAGGTTTCCCGAGGGCGACGGGGCCACCGCAGCGGACCGAGCAGCGAACGGGACCTTCCCGATCGGGCCCGGCGCCGCGATCGGGCCGGACTGGGTGACCGTGACGAGTCGGCCACCGGACAGGGCGAACAGCGAGCGGTTGGTGGCCAGACCCGCCGGGTCGTAGTACTGGAAGGAGTCGATCGGGATCGAGCTCCCGATGCCGGGCACGTTGTACGGATTGCCGTCGACCGAGATCACGATGTGGCTCAGGTCGTAGGGGAGGTACTGCGCGAGCTGCTTGAGTGTCCACGTCAGCTGAACGGCGAACAACTGCCGATCGGAGCTGGACAGACTGAGGAAGTGGTCGGTGAGCGGCACTTGGACCGTGCCCGAGGTGGTGATCGAGACCGACGGGTCGACCTGGGTCGCCGGTGGCGCCGCGCTGGACACCCCGCCGCTCAGGTCCCGGGTCGGACCCTGCAGGAGGTCATTGACGAGCAGCGTCGCGGTCGAGTCACCGTTGAGCAAGAAGACGGGGTCCGGCACGAGCACGTGCGCCGGCCGGGTTCGATCGAAGAAATACAAGGAGAAGGGCCGATACACGTTCTCGAACGTGCTCAACTCGATCAGTATGCCCGGGGGCGGGTTGGAGATGCGCCATTGCCCGTGTTGCTTGGACAGCTTCAACGACAACTGGAACGCGCGGTTGTTTTCGCCCGCCGAAGTCCACGACCCGCGGGCATCCAACGTGCCCGAGGTGTCGCCCTTGACCAGAACCGAGCTCCCGGCGTCGGTTGCCGAGGGGTTCTCGTAGACCTTGACACCCGCGTCCGGGTTCCAGCTCACAGCGGCCGGGCTCGTCATGAACTCGCGGACCACGCGCGGAGCCGGTGGGTAGGCAAGCATCGCGCGCAGGTAGCCAGTGACGATCGCCTCACGTGAGCCGTTCGGAAGCGGCCCTGCCGGGATGTTGCGCAGCGGTGGCCTGAACTCCTGAGCCCCGGGTGGCCGCCCCTGCTGGATCGAGGAGCTGTCGGGGATCGAGACACACCCGGCTGCGACCACCGCCACGAGCAGGGCCAGCACGGCCCTGGACGCCCTCGTTCGCCAGCGACTCATCGAACACCTTCTGACCGGTCGAGAGCGTTGCCGAGCGTGGCGTACGGTGCTCCGACGGCCGGCACGTCGGGTGCGAGTGGTAGCGGGGACCCGGTCACTGTCTGCCCCGCCCTGCGCGGCAAGGTAAGCCTGAACACGGCACCCTCGAGCGGCCGGCCCCACGCCTGCAGCAACCCACCGTGCAGCGCGGTGTCCTCGGCCGCGATCGCTAGGCCGAGTCCAGTTCCACCCTTGGTGCGCACGCGGGCCGGGTCGGCGCGCCAGAACCTGTTGAAGACCAGCCTCTCCTCTCCCGGCTTGAGCCCGACGCCATGATCTCGCACCGACAGCGCCACCGCGCCACCGCCCGCGCCCACCCGCACCTCGATGCCACCGCCCTCTCCGTAGTCGATCGCGTTGACGACCAGATTGCGCACGATCCGCTCGATGCGGCGTACGTCGGCCTCGGCCATGCACGGCCGGGTCGGCAGCCGGAGGCTGATCTTCGAGCCGCGCTGCTCGGCGAGGGCTGCGTTCGAGTCGACGACGCGTCGCGCCACGTCTCGCAGGTCGATATCGGTCAGGTCGAGAGCCGCCGCCCCGGCGTCGAAGCGACTGATCTCCAACAGGTCGGTGAGCAGCCCCTCGAACCGGTCGAGCTCGTACTGCAACAGCTCGGCCGACCGTGCGGTCGCTGGATCGAAGCTCACCCGGGCATCGTGGAGGACGTCGGCGGCCATCCGGACCGTCGTCAACGGCGTTCGCAGCTCATGACTCACATCGGACACGAACCGCCGCTGGACCCGGGACAGCTCCTCGAGCTGGCGGATCTGCCGCTGAAGACTGCTCGCCATCTGGTTGAACGACGTACCGAGTCGGGCGATGTCGTCCTCGCCCCGCACGTGCATCCGCTCCTCGAGCCGGCCTGCCGCCAGCCGCTCGGCGATCCGTCTCGCCAGCCTGACAGGAGTGACGACCTGGCGGGTCACCAGCCAGGCGATCACCCCGATGAGGACCACGAGAATGGACCCGACTAAGAACAACGCGCGCGCGACGACCGACAAGGTCTGCTGCTGCTCGTTCATCGGGAAGACGTAGAAGAGGCCGAACGCCTGCCCCGTGGTCGGAGCGGTGATCTGCTGTCCAACGACAAGGCCGGGCTCGGTCGTGCCGTGCGGACCGGACAGCGTCACCGAGGTGAACTTGTACAGGTTGTCGCGGCTGGTCTGGACTGCCCTGACCAGATCCGCGGGCACAGACTTCCTTGGATCCACCCGGCCGGCCGACTTCGGTGCCCACGTCGAGGGCTGAGCGGCGTTGACCCGCGACAGCGGCCCGAGCACGACGACCGCGTAGTCATCGCCGTCCGAGCGTGGTCCCAGCACCTGGATGAGGGAGCTCAGTGCGTCGTCGACCGCGAAGAACCCGCTCGCGCTGCTTGCGTCGAGCTGGGACTGGGCGGTGTCGATGCCAGCCGCAGCCTGGGTGACTCCGGCCTGTCGCTTGCTCTCGACCAGCCCGTCGGTCACCTGCCGGAGCAGGATCCAGCCGGCCATCACCGCCAGGATGGCCGACAAGGTGAGGATCCCGATGACGACACGGGCCTGGATCGAGCGTCGCCACCACCGCACGACCGCACGGACCGGGATCGTGACGATGCGGACGATGGCCAGCAGGACCGGCTCGACTCGCGCGACACCGCGCGCGGTCCAGGGCAGCCTTCGCTCGACCAGTCGGGTCGGTGGGCTCCCAGGGGGCGCCGGCTCGTGCGCCATCAACTACCCGCGATCCGCCGCCTCGCCGGCCTTGTAGCCGACTCCGCGGACGGTCATCACGATCTGCGGGTTCTCGGGATCGAGCTCGACCTTGGACCGCAGCCGCTGGACGTGCACGTTGACGAGTCTGGTGTCGGCGGCGTGTCGGTAACCCCACACCTGCTCCAGCAGCACCTCGCGGGTGAAGACCTGCCACGGCTTGCGCGCGAGGCACACGAGGAGATCGAACTCGAGCGGAGTCAGCGGCAGCTCCTCGGCGCCACGCTTGACCGTGTGCCCGGCGGTGTCGATGACCAGGTCCCCGATCTTCAGCGCCTCCGGGACCCCGTCCTCGAACTTGCGCAGCCGCGCACGCATCCGGGCCACGAGCTCCTTCGGCTTGAACGGCTTGACGACGTAGTCGTCGGCCCCGGACTCGAGCCCCACCACCACGTCGATCGTGTCGCCTTTGGCCGTCAGCATGATGATCGGTACCCCGGACTCCGCCCGGATCTCGCGACAGACGTCGACGCCGTCCTTGCCTGGCAGCATCAGATCGAGCAGCACCACGTCTGGCTTGAAGTCCCGGACCGCAGCCAGCGCGCGGTCGCCGCTCGAGCAGATGCGGGGCTCGAAGCCCTCGTTGCGCATCACGATCGTCAACATCTCCGCCAGTGCGGAGTCGTCGTCGACCACGAGCACCCGCCCTCGCTGCGTGCGTACTGTGTCCACTGCATCCCTCTTGTCGATCGTGACAGTGTCAGGCGTAACCGTTTTCACCTGCCACGGTACGACGAAGTTTGCGAGGTTTCCGTTCAACGGCCGGTGGTGGCCGCTGTACGGATCTCAGTAGCGGTAGTGCTCCGACTTGTAGGGGCCTTCGACCGAGACTCCAAGGTAGCGCGCCTGCTCCTCGGTGAGCTCGGTGAGCGAGACACCCAGCGCACCCAGATGAAGCCTGGCCACCTCCTCGTCGAGGTGCTTGGGGAGCGTGTAGACGTCGGTCGGGTACTGCTCGGGCTTGGTGAACAGCTCGATCTGCGCCAGCACCTGGTTGGTGAAGGAGTTCGACATCACGAACGACGGATGGCCGGTGGCGTTGCCGAGGTTGAGCAGCCGGCCCTCACTCAAGACGATCACCGAGTGGCCGTCGGAGAACGTCCACAGGTCGACCTGAGGCTTGACGTTCTTTCGGACGATCCCCGGTATCGAGGCGAGCCCGGCGAGGTCGATCTCGTTGTCGAAGTGGCCGATGTTGCCCACGATCGCCTGGTGCTTCATGCGGGCCATCTGGTCGGCCGTGATCACGTGGAAGCAGCCCGTGGCCGTGATGAAGATGTCTGCCTCTGCGACCACCTCGTCGAGGGTGGAGACCTGGAAGCCGTCCATGGCCGCCTGCAGCGCACAGATCGGGTCGATCTCGGTAACCACCACTCGGGCACCTTGGCCCCGCAGCGACTCGGCGCACCCCTTGCCCACGTCACCGTATCCGCACACGACGGCCACCTTGCCGCCGATGAGCACGTCGGTGGCCCGGTTGATCCCGTCGACGAGTGAGTGCCGGCACCCGTAGATGTTGTCGAACTTCGACTTGGTCACCGAGTCGTTGACGTTGATCGCCGGGAACAGCAGAGCGCCGTCGCGC
>JBOHDU010000387.1:0-3453 GCA_050700615.1 Nocardioidaceae bacterium | reverse complement strand
CCGTGGCCGTCGTCGACATCGCCTCCTTCGTGATCGCTGCCGCGACCGTGGTCGCCCTCAAGCTGCGGGAGGAGCGCCCGACCCGCGAGGAGGGCGAGTGGCGCCAGGAGTTCATGGCGGGAATCCGTCACATCGGCTCCGACCTGGTCCTCAAGCACACCCTCATCGCCATCGCCGTCGCCCTGCTCGTGGTGGGCTTCATGGAGTCAGCAGTGTTCGCGGCGGTCGACGGCTTCGGTAAGCCGGCTAGCTTCGTCGGCATCGTCATCTCGTTGCAGGGCGTGGGAGCGATCGCCGGCGGGGTCAGCTCGACCAGGGTGATCCGCAAGGTGGGCGAGCCGAAGGCGATCTGGATCAGCCTGCTCGTGTTCGCCGCAGCGCTGGCGGCGGCGGCCGCGTCGCCGTGGCTGGCGGGGTTCATGGCGGCAATTGTCCTTCTCGGGGTCGCCCTGCCGATCCTGATCGTCGCCCTCATGACACTGCTCCAGGTGCGCACGCCGGGAGCACTGATGGGCCGAGTCTCTGCCGCGGCCGATGTGCTGCTCGGAACCCCTCAGGCCGGCTCGATTGCGCTGGGAGCGTTGCTCGTCACGCTGATCAGCTGGCGGTCGATCTTCTGGATTGCGGCGGCCGTGATCGGCTTCTCGGCGTGCTACCTGGCAAACTCCTTGCGCGGCTATCGCCCTCCGGCCGAGGCCGTGGAGTCGGTGGAGCCGGCAGAGACGGCCGACACCGTGATCACGGTGACGCCGGGCGAGCCGGTCCTCCCCGACCTGCTGGGCTGACGGCCAGGCCGGGCGGCGGCTAGCCACGCTCGGTGGCGGGCTCGGCCGCCGGGGCGAACCGTCTCCGGACCGGTCGAGGCCACGGCCACCCGGGCGCCCGGGCGGCACTACGATGGCCGGTGGAGGAAGGCAACGACGTGGCAGTGACGAGGACGATGGCAACCCGGGGTGGCTACGTGGTCGCGGGACTGTCGGTCGGCGCCCTCTCCGGCTTCGTCGCGTCGCTGTTGCGCAGGCGCCCTGAGACGGGGTACGCACGAAGCCCGCACCAGCCCGACCCCAAGTCCGCGCCAGATTCGGGCCCGGGCACATGAGGAGGCAGGCAGCCACGATGGGCCGTCGCTTCGACGCCCTTACTGCCGACAACGTCGGGCAGCTACCGCCGCCGTGCCGCTCCTGCGTGCTCTGGGAGCTCGGCAACCGATCGCCCGACGCGGCCAGCAAGGACGGCTGGATCAGCGCGGTGCTCCTGAACTGGGGAAACTGTGGGCAGATCGCCTACGTCGACGGCCGGGTCGCCGGGTTCGCTTTCTACGCGCCACCGGAGTACGTCGAAGGCCTTGGCTTCCTTTCGACCGCAGCGATCAGCTCCGACGCCGTGCTCCTCATGACGATGCGGCTGCTGCCTGGCCAGGCCGGTTCCGGCCTGGGACGGGTGCTCATCCAGACCGTCGTCAAGGACCTGATGCGGCGACGAGTCAAGGCGATCGAGGCGTTCGGTGACATGCACGGGAACGAGAATCAGTGCCTGATCCCGGCCAGGTTCTTGACCGCGGTCGGCTTCAAGACCGTGCAGCCGCACCCACGCTACCCACGGATGCGGCTCGAGCTGCGCAACGTCCTCACGTGGCGTGACGACGTCGAGCTCGCGGTCGAGCGGTGGCTGGGCGCGATCCGGCCACACTCGGTGCGTCCGGAGACGGGACGAGGCCCGGTCGGGGTGAGTCCCCGGGCCGAGCCCCGCCACGAATAAGTGGTCAGGAGATGAACTCCGAAAGCTGGCTGAGCAGTGCGGCCTTCGGCTGCGCGCCGACGATCGACTTGACGACTTCGCCACCCTTGTAGACATTCATCGTGGGGATGCCTGTGACGCGATAGTTGGCCGGCGTCACGGGGTTGTCATCGACGTTCATCTTGACAAGCGTGAGCTTGTCGCCGTGCGCGGCGGCGATTTCGTCGAGAATGGGGCCTACCTGGCGGCAGGGCCCGCACCACTCGGCCCAGAAGTCGACCAGCACGGGCTTGTCGGCCTCGAGCACGGTGGTCTGGAAGTCGGCGTCGGTGACGGCGGGTAGGTCGCTCATAGGGTCTCCTGGTTGTTGGTTTGGTTCGAGACTAGGTCAGTGCCCGGACAGTGCCGTCAGGTAGCGCTCGGCATCGAGCGCCGCCGAACAGCCGGTCCCGGCGGCCGTCACGGCCTGGCGGTAGGTGTGGTCGACGAGGTCGCCGCAGGCGAAGACCCCGTCGAGGTTCGTGCGGGTGCTGCGGCCATCGACGAGGACGTATCCGGCGTCGTCGAGATCGACCTGCCCCTTGACCAGCCCCGAGCGTGGGTCGTGGCCGATGGCGATGAACAGACCGGTCACGTCGAGCCGGCGCTCCGGCCCGGTCTTGGTGTCCTTGACCACGATGCCCTCGAGCCGGTCGGACCCCACGATTTCGCTGACCTCGCCGTTCCATGCGAAGTCGATCTTGTCGTTGGACAGTGCCCGCGCAGCCATGATCTTGCTGGCCCGAAGCTCGTCGCGGCGGTGCACGATCGTCACATTGGACGCGAACCGGCTCAAGAACGTGGCTTCCTCGACCGCCGAGTCGCCCCCACCAACAACGGCGATCCGCTGGTCCCGGAAGAAGAAGCCGTCGCAGGTAGCGCACCAGCTGACGCCGTGGCCGGACAGCCTGTCCTCGTTGTCGAGTCCGAGCTTGCGGTAGCC
Organism: Nocardioidaceae bacterium; assembly: GCA_050700615.1. Lineage (GTDB taxonomy): Bacteria > Actinomycetota > Actinomycetes > Propionibacteriales > Nocardioidaceae > JBOHDU01. The sequence continues at coordinate 734 of JBOHDU010000387.1, read as the reverse complement.
CGAGCCCATGGCCAAGATCACTGCCTTGGCCTCGTAGGTGTTGCCCGCGGTGTCGCGGAGGACCTTCACGTCGCCGGTCAGGTCGACCTCGTTGACGTCGTCGGGCACGAGCTCTGCGCCGAACTTCTCGGCCTGCTTGCGGAACTCGTCCATCAGCGCCGGGCCCATGATCCCGTCGGGGAACCCGGGATAGTTCTCGACGTCGGTGGTGTTCATCAATGCGCCGCCGGCCGTGACCGAGCCCTCGAAGACGAGGGGGTGCATGTCGGCACGGGCGGCGTAGAGCGCGGCGGTATAGCCCGCCGGACCCGAGCCGATGATGATGAGATTGCGTACTGCCACCGCTGCCTCTTCCGTGATTGCAGCCGCCCAGCGTGATGTCACCGCGGCGGACGATATGTGAACAGATCCCAGGGGTACATCATTCCCCGTCGCCCGGCTGAGACCAAACCTGGCGGTCACCGGTTCGGCGCCGGGTTCACAGCGCCGTTGCCCCGCGATCGTGCCGTCAGTAGCTGGTGCTGTGCAGGACTCGGCCGGGTGCGTGGCAGGCATGTACGGACGCCGTCCGGCTCGCCGGCTCGACGACCAGGACGGCGAGGCGACCGTTCCAGGTGATCAGGCTGTCGGTCCCGGTCCCGGCCGGCCTCGTGCACCGGCCTGCCAGGGGGCTTCGACGGTCAGGCGACGCGTTCAGTTCCTTGGCGGCAGCCGCGAGATCAGGACTCGACAAC
>JBOHDU010000386.1:0-5258 GCA_050700615.1 Nocardioidaceae bacterium | reverse complement strand
ACGGCGAGTCGCCTTGACGAACTACAACAATGTAATTTGCTTGTCGCCCGTTTTAGGCATATTCATATGATTTATACCATCGCTGAATAACACCGATGTCATTCCGCGGGGACAACGATGGTGTTCCCCGGATCGAGCCGTCTAGGTCTGTCGAGCTGACGATCGACGCAGGCTACGAGGTGACCCAGAACGGAGGTCTGTGTTCCTTGAATGCCGCCATGCCCTCACGTGCCTGTGCCGACGCGAACAGCCTGGTCGACAGGGCCGTCAGCCGCTCGCCCTCAGCATCGATCCGGTCCAGCACCGGGCCGTTGAGCAACGCCTTCGTCTCCCGCAGTCCTTGCGGCGAGACCTGCGCGAACTCCGACAGCAGGCGGGCGAGGGTGGGATCCAGATCGGGCTCGGAGACCGCCGTGGTCACCAGGCCGATCCGAGCCGCCTCAGCACCGTCGAACCGGGCCCCGGTGAGGTACAGCCGCGCCGCGTCGCGGTCGCCGAGCCGGCTGCGCGTGGTCAGCGAGATGATCGCCGGGGCCAGTCCGAGCAACGACTCGGTGAAGGCGTACGACGCGTCAGTGCTGGTCAAAGCGACGTCACACGCTCCCACCAGGCCGACTCCGCCGGCACGCACGTGGCCCCGAACCAGTGCCACGACGGGTACCGACAAGCTCACTATCCGGCGCAGGAGGGCGAGCAGCGACCTGGTGCCGTCCTCCATTCCGAACTCGATGGCCTCAGCGAGGTCTGCCCCCGCGCAGAACGTCGTCCCGGTATGGGTCACGACGACGACGCGCGAGTCGGGGTCGCCTGCGGCGGCGTCGAGACCGGCCATCAGCTCGGCGACGAGGCGGCGCGACAAGGCATTGCGGTTGGCCGGTGAGTCGAGGGTCAGCGTGTGCGTGTGGCCGTCGACGGTGCGGTGCACGAGCTCTGCCGAGTCCGTCATGATGCGCCCGGACGGCGGACGAGGGCGGCGGGCGTCGAGGGGCAGGCTTGTCGTCTCATGGAGTGCGGTTCCCCTTCCGGTCCGACAATCAACACCGCCGCAGTGCGCCAAGCCTACTGACCACGAATGGTCTGTTCGGTGGCGGGCGCCTTGCCATCGCACCCCTCTGGTGCCGCTCGCCACGGCGCCTATCCGCGGATCCAGGCTAAGGTGGGAGTCCAACGACAGGGGAGCGCACAAGCGCTGAGAGTGCGGAGCTTCCGCAGACCCTCGAACCTGATCCGGCTAGCACCGGCGAAGGGAGTCGAGACTCGAGCGGGCCGGCTGGCCTGCTTCCCCTCCCAAACATCTGGGAGGTAGTTGCATGAGCACAACAGCACGCGCGGCAGGGCCGCGGCCGTTGTCGTCGTGGCGCACCATCGACATCGTCACGGCCGCGATGATCGGGGTGGTTCTCGGCGTCGTCTACTGGGGTTGGAGCGCCGCTTACACGACCTTGGCGAGCCCCCTCGACAAGCTGATCGGCCCCAGCGTGGGGCTCCTCGGCGGTCCGTGGCTGCTCGCCGGGGTGATCGCAGGGCTGGTCGTACGCCGTCCGGGGGCAGCCCTGTTCGCCGAGTTGCTCGCAGCCACCGTCGAAGCCTTGCTCGGCAACGAGTGGGGGTGGACGACGTTGTACTCCGGAGCCTTGCAGGGGCTCGGGGTCGAGGTGGCGCTCGCGATCTTCTTGTATCGGCGTTTCTCGCTCGAAGTGGCGGTTCTCGCCGGCATCCTGGCCGCCGGCTTCGAGTGGTGCTACGAGCTGACCACGTGGCTGCCGCCAATGAGCGTCGCCTTCAAGGTCCAGTACCTGGTCTTCTTCGCGCTGTCAGGGGCGGTGGTGGCCGGGTTCGGCGGCTGGCTACTGACCAGGGCTCTGAGCGCGACGGGAGCGATCGATGCGCTCGCGGCCGGACAGGAGTCGGCGCGCCATCACAGCATCTGAGCCGAGCCCGGAGTTCTCGGCCGGGCACCCACGCACGCCGCCCTTCGACCGACCGCGACACGACCACGGCGGCCGGATCGATGTCCGCGGCCTCACCTGGCGGCCGCTTCGCCGGCGTAAGCCGGTGCTCGAAGGGCTCAACCTGAACGTGCCAGCCGGTCAGCGAGTGCTGCTCGCCGGTCCGAGCGGCGCTGGAAAGTCCACACTGCTACGGGCCATCGCCGGCCTGCTGCTCACCGCCGACCATGGCGAGGTCAGCGGCTCCGTCACGATCGACGGCCACGACGTCGCGGACGGCGCGGCAGCCGGGCGCCCGGTCGGGCTGCTGCTGCAGGATCCCTATGCCGGGATCGTCGCCGAAACCGTTGGTCGCGACGTGGCGTTCGGGCTCGAGAACCAGCGGGTACCGCGCGCGCGAATCTGGCCCACGGTGCAGCAGGCCCTGAACTCCGTCTCGTTCCCTTATGGCCTCGACCACCCGACCGCCGCCCTGTCCGGCGGCGAGACCCAACGCCTGGCGCTGGCCGGCAGTCTTGGCGTTGGCAGCCGCGTGCTCCTGCTCGACGAGCCCACGTCGATGCTCGACCCCGACTCGGCTACCGCGGTGCGCGCCGCCGTCCGGTGCGAGGTCGAGCGCCACCAGCCCACGACGATCATCGTGGAGCACCACCTCGAGCCGTGGATCGACTTCGCCGACCGCCTGATCGTGCTCGATCGCCGCGGCAGCATCGTCGCCGACGGCAAGCCCAGTGAGCTTCTCGACGAAGTCGGCCCGACGCTGGCTGCGCTGGGGTTGTGGGTCCCGGGACAGAGCGCCCCTGCACTCGTCGATGTCGACCCCGAACTCGTGGGGCCCTGGGCACCGGGACCCGAGATCATCGTGCGAGCCAGCGACCTGCGCGTCGAGCTGCGCAGCAGGTTGGCTGCTCGAGGCACCCCGTCGACGGTCGCTCTCGACGGGGTCGACGCCGTGCTCGCGAGCGGGCACGTGCTCGGCGTGACGGGCTCGAGCGGCGCCGGCAAGTCGACGCTCGTCGCGGTACTCGCCGGACTGCTCCGACCGACGTCTGGCAGCGTCAACGCCGATCCGGCACTGGCGACACGGAAGGGCCGCAGCCCGTGGCGGTGGTCGTCGCGGGACCTGTGCTCCCGGTTGTCCTGGGTTCCGCAGACTCCTGAGCACGGCGTGGTCACGAGCTCGGTCCGTGATGAGGTGATCGCGTCCGGCCTGGCCTGTGGGCGCGAGCCAGCTCGCCTGCAACGGCGTACCGACGCGATTCTGGAGACCCTCGGCCTGAGTGGGCTGATGGACGTCAGTCCCTATCACCTGTCCGGGGGCGAGCAGCGCCGGTTGATGGTGGCTGCCGGGCTCGTGCACGGGCCTATTGGCGTGCTTCTCGACGAGCCGACAGTGGGCCAGGACCGGGGCACCTGGGCGACCGTGCTGGGATGTCTGGAAGCGGCTCGGCGGGCCGGTAGCGGCGTCGCGATCTCCACGCATGACGCCGCGGCAGCCGCCGCTGTTGCCGACCAGAGACTGGCGCTCTCGAGCGGTAGGCCGGCGACATGAGAAGGCTCTCCCTGTCTGCCGGCCCGCTGTCGTTGCTCGCCGGCTGCCTGCTCCCCGTGGCCGGCGCGGTGGTCGTCAGGTCTGCCCAAGTGGGGCTTCTGGTCGTCCTGGCCGACGTGCTCGCGCTGGGCTGGCTGGTTCTCGACGTTGGGGCGACGCTACGGCGGCTCGCGTTGGGAGCGATCGCCGCACTGTCGATCACGGCGACCACCTGGCTGTACGCCGGGCACCGTCTCGACGTAGCCGCGGGCTCCGGTCTACGGATCCTCTGTCTCGTGATGCCGGCTGCCCTGGTGTCGCCCTTGATCCGGCCGAGCCAGCTCGGCGATCACCTTGGGCAGCGGTTGCATCTGCCGGCCCGGTTCGTGGTCGGGGGGATCGCCGCTCTGCAGCGACTGGACAGCGTGGCGGACCAGTGGGCGCAGGTGCAACGCGCGAGACGGGCCAGGGGGCTGGGTCTTGATGGTGGACCGGTGAGGCGGCTGCGGGCGTCCGGTGGCAGCGCGTTCGCGCTGTTGGTCGTGTCGATGCGACAGACTGCCCTGATGGCGCTTGCGATGGACGCTCGAGGCTTCGGCGGTGCGACCCGGCGCAGCTGGGCCGAGTCGGCCCCGTGGCGTTCGACGGACTCGGTCGTGCTGGGGATCGCGGTCGTGCTCGCCGTGCTCCCTTGGCTCCTTCCGTCAGTGATCTGAATCCCGATCCGGGGTGTGCAGATGCGGACCCACTGGCCCACATCAGGCCGAGCCGACGCACGTCGCCGACGCAGGACTACTGATGGGTCGGGAACCCGAGGTCGATGCGGCTGGTGGACGGGTCGGGCCAGCGACTGGTGACGACCTTGGTACGGGTGTAGAAGTGCACGCCCTCGGGGCCGTAGATGTGGCTGTCGCCGAACAGGCTGTCCTTCCAGCCGCCGAACGAGTAGTACGAAACCGGAACCGGAATCGGCACGTTGATCCCGACCATGCCGACCTCGACGTTGTGCTCGAACTGACGGGCGGCACCACCATCACGGGTGAAGATCGCCGTGCCGTTGCCGTAGGGGTTGTCGTTGATCATCGCGATCGCCTTCTCGGCCGAGTCGACGCGCACCACTGCCAGCACCGGCCCGAAGATCTCATCCCGGTAGACCGTCATCTCAGGCGCCACGTTGTCGACGAGGCTGACGCCGAGGAAGAACCCCTCTCCGTCGAACTGCTGCGTGCGACCGTCAACGACAACGCTGGCCCCCTCGTCGGCGGCGATGTCGAGGTACGACGCAACCTTGTCGCGGTGGGCACTGGTGACCAGTGGGCCCATGTCGGTCTCCTCCTCGTTGCCCGGCCCGATCCGGAGACCTCCGATCCGGCGCTTGATCGCCTCGACGAGCGCATCACCCGCGTCGCCGACGGCCAGCACCACCGAGACCGCCATGCATCGCTCTCCCGCCGAGCCGTAGCCCGCGGAGATCGCCGCGTCAGCAGCGGCGTCGATGTCGGCGTCCGGCAACACCAGCATGTGGTTCTTGGCGCCGCCAAGGGCCTGGACACGCTTGCCGCTGGCGGTGCCACGCTCGTAGACATGTCGCGCGATCGGCGTCGACCCGACGAAGCTGATGGCCTCGACGTCGGGGTGGTCGAGCAGCCGGTTCACGGCCACCGCGTCTCCGTGCACGACGTTGAAGACGCCATCGGGAAGCCCGGCGTTCTGCAACAGCTCAGCGATCAGCATGGAGGCCGACGGGTCCTTCTCGCTCGGCTTGAGCACGAAGGTGT
>JBOHDU010000385.1:0-4111 GCA_050700615.1 Nocardioidaceae bacterium | reverse complement strand
GACATGCAGCGACAACTAGGACAACAATGCGCGAAATTGGGAGTACTATTACTTCCCGTGAGTAAACCACCACGCTGCGTCCGACAATGACCCACACTGCGTCATTGTCCGGTCACTTTCCGCAGCTGGGCATCTCGTGACGGCCCGCCGGCGTGACGGCCAATTCAGAAGCGCCTAACGTCGGGAAAAAGCCGGCCACCCCCCGGTGACCCCGGCCGCCCCGTGGTCACGACCCGGCGTCGGCCTCGCTGCTGTGACGCGGGCGCGGAAGCGGCGCACTGCCGTTGCTCGCAGGCCCGGCGATCCCTGGATCCGGCTCCGTCGCTACGACCCGCAGGCCACGTCGCATCGCCCAGCGTCGCTGCAATACCCCCGGCACCAGTGCCTTGCGGTGCGCCCCCTGCGGACGAACCAGCAGTTGCCGGTCGGCCGTGTCCCAGGCCTCGCTCATTGTTGACCCCCACCCATCTCATCCTTGTCGTGCATTACGTGTCGCCCCCATGGCCGGCCCATCGGGAGCCCAGCCAGCAGCTCTAGGTAGAGCTGCCCTGTCTCGTCGTCCTCGTGAATCGCGGCCTCGGCCAGCGCCGCCCGCGCGGCGTCGTACCAGCACTCCGGGCGTACGCCGACCCGCTCCAGCGCGTTGGAGATGAACGATCTCACCAGCCCACCGAACCAGTCATCGCCCGACAGCGCGTCCCAGATTCCAGCCCCCAACCCGCCGGCAGTTGCCTGTCGTCGATGCCGAGGAAGCCCGGAACGAGCGGGACCGCCGAGCTGGGCCGCATACATCAGCGCGAACCGCGTCGGGTCGCACAGCGGTGACCCGCTCAGATGGCAGTGCTGCCAGTTGACAACGCCCGACACCTCGCCGTCCTTGACGCGGACGTTCGCGGGGCGGAAGTCGCCGTGCACGACGCTGGTGGGCGCAGTCTCTGCCCGCAGGTGTGAGTCCGACACTTGCAGGGCGGCCAGACACCTGCCGAGCAACGGGTGACCGTCCCATCGACCTGCGATCGCGCCCATCAGGTCACCTGCCCAGGTCACCGGTCCAGGACGCCCTCGGGTGGCCTCTTGGAGATCGGCAAGCCATCGTCCGGCCATCGCAAAGTCGCCCCGGACGCGTGCTGGACGGGCAAGCCGTCGACGACCGCCATCCACACGCATCGCAGTGCCGAAGACACTGGTGCTCACCAGGGCGGGGAGTTCACCAACCCGACGAGACTCGACGTAGCGCGGCAGGGTCATCTCGAGGGGGCCCAGGCGGAGTCGGCGCAGTGCCACCAGCATCCGTCCCTCCCGCTCGACGTCCCAGCCCGCCGTGACGGTGCCAGGAATCTTCACCGTCAGCGGCTCGAAGGAGGTCAGGCCGGGAGTCGCGAACGACGTCAGATAGAACACAGCCCCCGAGCCCGTGAGCGCCGGCGAGAGGAGCACCCCGCGGGTCTGGGGGTCAGCGAGCAAGGGCCCCAACCTCGCAGGTCTCCAGCCGGGACTGTCTGCGTACTCCTGCACGTTCACAGCCGGGTCCCGATCAGCACCCGGCCCGGCGCTGCGACGCCGGTCCAGAACCATGGCAGCCGCCCAGCCACCGCTGCAAGTAACGAGGTCGCACGGGGATGACGCAAGCCCGGCGATGCCTCGACCGTCGCCCAGAAAAGACGTACGGCGTCCGGACTGTCGTCGATGACGGCAGCCGGTGCATTCCGCCCGGGCAACAGCACGAGCTCACGGCTGATCGCCACCCCAGCGTCTTGGGCCAGCCGGCGTAGCCGCCGGCGGCTGCCCCAGCGTCCGTCGACGACGACCACGCGGCAGCCCACGGGGCGACCCCGCAGCGGTGCCGCGCCGTCGCGAGCATCGAAGACCGTGGCATCTGCTGGGCACAGGACGTGCCATGACGCCGGCGAGGCTTCCACGTCGACCGCCGTCAGCGGCGGAGACGCAGAGCCCACTCTTTGCAGAGGTACTCGCTGACCTGGTCGGTCGCGGCCCTGGCGTGACCCACGCGACGTCGAGAACCTGGCCACTCTTCCCCCATCTCGACATGACACAGGCTGCGAACGCCATTTGAATAGCGGTCACGGTCCGTTTCCTGTCCATTCCGCAGAGTCAGGACAACGTCGGCGAAAAGGGGCCGCACAACTTCGATACATGCAAAGTTGAGCTACTCCGTACATGGCCCCCACCGCCGGTCTTACCCGTTAACTACGCTTCCACTCCACCCAAATCGATACACGCACGATGGCGAACTGTCCAGGGTACGAGTCAAGAAATAGCCCTTCTGGGCGGCTGTTCTGCTGCGGGAAGGGCTACGCCGGTCGACCCTCCCTCGCCGCCGGCGCACCGCGGTCACGGCGTGGGGCCCGACCCGACAGCCTTGGTCTCCAGCGATGCACGCCCGGACTCGAGTCGGGCCACCGGAACACGGAACGGCGAGCAGGAGACGTAGTCGAGCAGGATCGAGTCGAAGAAGTGGATCGACGCCGGGTCACCCCCGTGCTCGCCGCACACGCCCACCACCAGGCCTTCGCGGGTCTCCTTGCCTTCCCAGGCGGCGACGCTGACGATGCGGCCCACCCCGGCCGTGTCGAGCGTCTCGAAGGGGCTCACGTCGAAGATCCCGTCCTCGATGTAGCGGGGGAAGAACTCCGCCTCGACGTCGTCGCGGGAGAACCCCCAGGCCGTCTGCGTCATGTCGTTTGTTCCGAACGAGAAGAACTCCGCCTCGTTGGCGATCTCATGGGCGGTCATCGCGGCCCGCGGCAGCTCGATCATCGTGCCGATCGGGAAGTGCAGGTCGAGGCCGCTCTCGTCACGGACTTCCTGGATGGTCTCCAGTGCCTGCTCGCGGATGATCGCGAGCTCCCTGACGTCGGCAACCAAGGGCACCATGATCTCCGGCTGCGGGTTCAGGCCCCGCTGCTTCAGCTGCGTCGCGGCCTCGGCGATCGCTCGCACTTGAAGCAGGAACAGCCCGGGCACCGACAAGCCGAGCCGAACGCCGCGCATGCCGAGCATGGGGTTCTGCTCGGCATGACGCTGCACCTCCTTCAGCAGGGCTGCTGCCTCATCATCTGGCTCGCCGAGAGCCTCGGCCACCGCGACCTTGACCGACAGCTCGGTGAGATCGGGCAGGAACTCGTGCAGCGGCGGGTCAAGCAGGCGGACGACGACCGGCAGCCCGTCCATGGCCTCGAAGATGCCGAGAAAGTCGTCACGCTGCAGCGGCAGCAGCTCGTCAAGCGCCGCCTCCCGCTCCTCGTCGGAGCGGGCGAGGATGACCCGCTCGACCAGCTTGCGACGCGGGCCAAGAAACATGTGCTCGGTCCGGCAAAGCCCGATACCCTCGGCGCCGAACCCGCGGGCTCGCACCGCGTCCTCGGGCGTGTCGGCGTTGGCACGGACCCCCATCCGCCGCGTCCGGTCGGCGTGAGCCATGATCCGCAGAACGGCGTCGACGAGCTCGGCGTCCTTGCTCGGCTGGGCATGCGTGCCACCGTGGCCCGAGTCGGCCAGCAGCGCTTCCACGACCACGCTCTCCGTGACGGCCACGTCGCCTGCGAACACTTCGCCGGTCGAGCCGTCAATAGCGATCAGGTCGCCCTCCTTGATCACCACGTCGTCAGCAGCCCGGAACTCGCGTTGCTTGGGGTCGACGCGCAGCGCCTCGACTCCGACCACGCACGTCCGGCCCATCCCACGCGCGACGACCGCTGCATGCGACGTCTTGCCGCCCCGGCTGGTCAGCACGCCGTGAGCTGCGATCATGCCGCGCAGGTCGTCTGGGTTGGTCTCGCGTCGGACGAGGATCACGTCCTCGCCCTTGGCGGCCCAGTCGACGGCGGTCGCCGAGTCGAACACCGCCTTGCCGACGGCCGCGCCGGGGCTGGCCCCCATGCCGGCAGCGATCTTCACCCGCTCGGCGCGGGCGTCGAACTGCGGAAACATCAGCTGGGCAAGTTGCTTGCCCGAGACCCGGCGCAACGCCTCGTCGGCATCGATCAGCCCCTCGTCGACCAGCTGCATGGCGATCCGGAACGCCGCGGCCGCGGTGCGCTTGCCGACCCGGGTCTGCAGCATCCAGAGCTTGCCTCGCTCGACGGTGAAC
>JBOHDU010000384.1:0-3861 GCA_050700615.1 Nocardioidaceae bacterium | reverse complement strand
TTTCCGCCCTGCTCGCCGTCGTCCTCCTCGGCCTCGGGGGCGTCTGCGAGAAGCTCGGCAGCCGGCATCGGGACGCCGAGCACCTCGAGCGTCCCGGAGAAGTTGGCTTGCACGAGTACGCCGACCGTCACACCGCGCCCGTCAAGGTCGACGACGCGCGACGACGTACCGACACCGGCCTTGTAGCCGAGCGCGGCGGTGCCGGTTCCGGCCCCGACACACCCCTCGGCCACCTCGCCGCCGGCGGCCTTGTCGAGCGCGGCGAGGACGTGCTCCTCGGTCACCGGCCGGCTGCGGATGTTCGACAGGTACCCGTCGTTGGTCTCTCCGACGACCGGGTTCAGCGTGAGCACGCTCTCGTAGCCGGGTCTGGCCATCATGTGGGTCAGCACGGCATCGGCGGCCCGGAAGACCGAGAGGGTGGCGGTCAGCACGATCGGGGTCTCGAGCGTGCCGAGCTCGGCGACCTGGGTGGACCCGACGAGCTTGCCGTGACCGTTGCCGACGAAGCACGCGCACGGCAGCGTCCGCCGAGCAGCGCCGATCTGAGCGGGGACGATCGCGGTGACCCCGGTGTGGATGTCCGGCTCCTGCTCCAGCGTCACCTGCCCGATCAGAACGCCGCTCACGTCGGAGATCGCGTTCTGCTCACCGGGTCGCAGAACTCCTGGCGCGATGCCGAGATCGCGTGCCCGCCGAGGCGCGTGGCCGCCCATCAGCGAGCAGCGATCGGCGGACTGCAGGGTCTGTCCAGGTATCTCGCGGATCCACGTCCGCAGTCCACAGCCGCCAAGCGGTTGGCGCGCCGCGTAGCCGAGGTGACCGCTTCGCGCCGGTCCGAGACGCCCATATGAGCTCACTCCTCAGGTCAGGACTGCCGCCGACACCTCAAAGATCCGGGAACCAGAGCTTGATCTCACGCTCTGCGGACTCCGGCGAGTCGGAGCCGTGCACGAGGTTCTCCCGGTTGGACAGACTCAGATCGCCACGAATCGTTCCTGGGGCGGCCTTACGACCATCGGTCGCACCGTTGAGCAGGCGCACGATCTCGACAGCCTCATCTCCCTCGAGCACGGCGGCAACCAGCGGCCCGCTCGTGACGAAGGCGCGCAGCGGCGGATAGAAGTCCTTGGCCGTGTGCTCCGCATAGTGCTGGTCGGCCTGCTCGCCGTCGATCGACCGCTGGTCCATGGCAACGACCGTGAGACCTTTGGCCTCGAAGCGGGCCAGGATCGTCCCGACGAGACCGCGGCGTACGGCGTCGGGCTTGAGCAGGACGAGCGTGCGCTGAGTCATGACGGCAGCCTAATGGGGTGCACGGCACACTCGTCCGGGGTCTGCCGGCCCGGCACACCCTCGAACAACGTACGGCCGTGACCACTGGCGTCCCGCCTCATTCCTGACGCATCGCCTGTTCTTGCTCGATCTTCTTCCCCAGCACATAGGCAACGGTCCACAGCGAACCGAAGACGGCTCCGAGCACGAACATCGCGGTGACGACGAACCCCAAACCCAGAGCCGCAACCTGCAGGGCGAAACCCGCGTAGTACGCCCACTCCATTCGGAGCAACCCCGCGATCACCAATGCGAGGACCGCCAATCCGAGGCCGATCGCCAGCGAAAGCGCTGTATTGATGTCCTCGATGGTGATCAGCACGATCGAGGACAGAGCGAGCACGACGCACTCGAAACCCAGCACGGACGCGCACATCAACCGGCGCGGGCTGCGCATCAGCGGCCGCCGCTGAGCAACGTGCGCGCCTCACCTGCAGTGATCACCGAACCGCTCACGAGCACGCCGCCACTGCCGACGTCGATGCCTTCCTCCGCCGACGCGATGCCGCGAACGAGGGCTTCGTCGAGCCGACGCACCACCTCCACCCGATCAGGGCCGAAGATCCCGCTGGCAAGCTCGCCCAGCTCCTCGGCCGGCATCGCCCGAGCCGTCGAGTTCTGGGTGCACACGACGTGGGACAGCACCGGCTCGAATTCGGTGAGCACGCCAGCCACGTCCTTGTCCGCCATGACGCCTATGACCCCCACGAGTGGCGACAACGTGAACGCCTCCTGAACCGCTTCCGCAGTGGCGTGCGCACCATGCGGGTTGTGCGCGGCATCGAGGATCACCGTCGGCGAGCGCCGGACCACTTCGAGCCGGGCCGGTGACGTCACCACTCCTAGCGCCCGCCGGACCACCTCGACGTCGAGGCCGCCGTCGAGCGCCTTTCCGCTCACGAATGCTTCCGCGGCTGCCACCGCGCAGGCCGCGTTCTGTGCCTGGTGGGCCCCATGCAGCGGTAGGAAGACCTCGTCGTACGTGGCCCCCAGGCCCTGGATCGTGACCATCTGCCCGCCGATTCCCGGAGCCCGATCCGACACCCCGAACTCGAGGCCCTCCCTCGCGACAGTCGCGCCCACCTCGGTGATCCGGCGAAGCAGCACCTCCGCCACGTCGACCTGCTGCTGCGCCAAGATGGCAAACGCTCCCGGCTTGATGATGCCTGCCTTGTCCACGGCGATCTCGGCCGGCGTGTCGCCGAGGTAACGGGTGTGGTCCAACGCGACAGGGGTCACGACCGCAACGGCCGCATCGGCGACGGTGGTCGTGTCCCAGGTGCCGCCGAGCCCGACTTCCAGCACCGCCGCGTCGACGGGAGCGTCCGCGAACGCCGCGAACGCCATCCCGGTGATCGTCTCGAAGAACGACAGCGAATGGGGTCCGGACCGGTCGATGATGGCGGCGTAGGGCGCGACTTCGCGATAGACCTCGACGAAGCGCTCGATCGAGATCGGCTCGCCGTCGATGCTGATCCGCTCGGTCATCGACTCCAGATGGGGGCTGGTGAAGCGACCGGTGCGGAGCCCGAGTGACCGCAGCAGGGAGTCGACCATCCGGGCCGTCGAGGTCTTGCCGTTGGTGCCGGTCAGGGTGATGACGGGATAGGACCGCTGCGGCTGCCCGAGCATGTCGCACAGGCCGGCGATGCGGTCCAGAGTGGGGTCGATCCGGGTCTCGGGCCAGCGGGCAAGCAACGCACGCTCGACCTCACGGTAGGCCTCGATGGCAGCGGCGTCAGGGGAGCTGGACATGAGAACGGCAGTCTAGTGGTCACGACCGGACCACTCGTGGCCACGACCGCACCTTCATCCGGGGTCTGCCGGGCCCAAGCGGCGCCTCGCTGCGTTGCTCGATCACCACGTGAGCGCGACCGAACGATGCGCAGCACGCACGAGGGCACCTGGTCGCCTGATGGCGGCGAACTGGTTCGCGGGCACGGCACCCCGGACCGTAGGATTTCGAGCCATGACCGAGACCCGGCCCAACCCCGCTCCTGATACGTCGCCGGGCGCTCACCGCGACGTCGTCGTACCGGAGCGTCCGGCGCTGGAAGGCCTCGAGGCCAAGTGGCAGGTGCAGTGGGAGGAGCAGGGCACCTATCACTTCGACCGCGGCAAGTCGCGGGAGCAGATCTACGCGATCGACACTCCGCCGCCGACCGTCTCGGGCACCCTGCACTTCGGGAGTGTCTGCTCCTACACGCAGTGCGACCTGATCGCTCGCTTTCAACGCATGCGCGGAAAGGAGGTCTTCTACCCGATGGGGTGGGACGACAACGGGCTTCCCACCGAGCGTCGCGTGCAGAACTACTTCGGCGTGCGGTGCGACCCGCGGGTTCCCTACGACCCCGACTACACGCCGCCCGACAAGCCCGACGTCAAACGCCAGCTTCCGATCAGCCGTGGCAACTTCATCGAGCTCTGCCAGCAGCTCAGCGGCGAGGACGAAGTCGCGTTCGAGGGCGTTTTCCGCCAGTTGGGGCTGTCGGTCGACTGGCGGCTGCTCTACACCACGATCAGCAG
>JBOHDU010000383.1:0-7058 GCA_050700615.1 Nocardioidaceae bacterium | reverse complement strand
GCCATCCACCAGCCTCTCGCCGGCCATCGGTCGATGAGCCGTCAGCCACCGGCAACCGGACCCGTAACCGCATCGTGAAACGCATTGACACACGCTCGATCTAATCGCTTAGATTAGGCGAATGACGCCCCCGCTGCCAGTCTCCGGCTCAGCAGAGGTCGGGCGGGCGCAGATCGAATGGGTGCGGCGGCACTCGCCGGTCCTCGACGGGTTCGTGCGAGAGCAGCTCAGCGACCACGCCCTCGAGGGGACGCGGGTCGCCGTCGTTGTCCATCTGGAGGCCAAGACGGCGTTCCTGGCAACCGTGCTCGCCGACGCAGGTGCCGAGGTCATCGTGGCCGGAAGTAATCCGCGAACCACGCGCGCCGATGTGATCGAAGCCCTCAGGGAGCGGGGCCTGACAGTGGTGGCAGCGGCTGGTGGTGACCACGCCGCCTGGGAGCGGGAGCTGCTGCTCGCGGCCGACCATCGTCCCGACTACATCATCGACGATGGGGCCGAGCTCACGATGCGTATGTCGCGCCACCGTCCCGAGCTGTACGCCGACGTGCGCGGCGTCTCGGAGGAGACCACCACCGGCACAGGGCGGCTGGTGGCGATGGCCGAGGCAGGGCGGTTGCCCTTCCCGGCGCTGACCGCCAACAACGCGCGATGCAAGCACCTGTTCGACAACGTCTACGGCACCGGCCAGACCACCCTCCAGGCCATCCTGCGGCTGACCAACCGCCAGCTCGCAGGTGCGCAGCTGGCGGTGATCGGATACGGCTATGTCGGCCGCGGGATAGCCCGCTACGCCCGCGCGATGGGCGCTCGCACCTCGGTCGTCGAGACCGACCCGGTGCGCGCGCTCGAAGCCCACATGGACGGCCATGTCGTCGGCCCGCCCAGCTCCGTGCTCCCTGCCGTCACCATGGTCGTGACCGCCACCGGGGGTATCCGTGCCATCGGCGCACGCGACTTCGCCCTGCTGCGCGATGACGTCGTACTCGCCAACGCCGGGCACCACGATCTCGAGATCGACGTCGAGGCCCTGACCCGCGAGGCCACCTCCATCGGTCATCCTCGCACCGCCGTCGACACCTACCGGATCGGCGCCAAGGACGTGCACGTCCTCGCTGCCGGTGCCCTCGTCAACATCGCCGGTGGCAGTGGCCACCCGGTCGAGATCATGGACCTCAGCTTCGCTGTGCAAGGGCTCGGCGCCCACTACCTGGCGACGACCACCCTCGAGCCTGGCGTGCACGTGATTCCGCGTGAGCTCGACGACGCGATCGCAGCCGCGAAGCTGCACAGCCTGGGCATCGACTTGAGACCGTTGCAGTCCGACCAGGCCGACGACATCACGTCGTTCATCGGCTCCGGCGCGCACGTCGGCGAAGGCTCCACGCGATGACCCCGTCGACGACACCGGCAGACACCAGGAGCGACGGCGCGCGACGGATCGCCTGGGCGGGTCGAGGCATGCCTGTGCTGGCCAGGATCGGTGCGCGACTGACCGCCGAGGGCACGCTGCACGGGATCCGTATCGGTGTCGGGCTGGTGCTCGAGCCTAAGACAGCCAACCTCGCGCTGACCCTTCAGGCAGCGGGGGCCGAGGTCAGCGTCTACTGCTCCGGCCACTCGACGTCCGACCCGGTGGCGCAGGCGCTCGCCGACGCCGGCATGCAGGTCTTCGCCGAGGCTGCTGCGACGCCGGTGCGCGATGTCGAGCTGGCCGGGGCCTTTCTCGCCACCGCTCCCGACATCGTGCTCGACGACGGTGCCGAGCTCATCAGGCTTGCGCACCGCGACTACCCGGACCTGGTCGCCGCCATGATGGGTGCGGCCGAGGAGACCACCAGCGGCCTACGCCCGCTGCGGGTGATGCACGAGCAGGGCAAGCTGCGGATTCCGGTGATCGCGGTCAACGACGCGCGGACCAAGTACCTGTTCGACAACGTCTACGGCACCGGCCAGTCGTGCGTCATGGCGCTTCTCGACATCACCAATCTCCAGCTTGCCGGTCGCGTGGTCGCCGTCGTCGGCTACGGCTGGGTCTGGCAGGGGGTGGCTCGGCATGCCGCAGCGCTGGGCGCCCGGGTGGTGGTCTCCGAGCTCGACCCGGTGCGAGCCCTGCAGGCTCTCCACGACGGGCATCAGGTCCGCAGCCTGACCGATGCCGCACCCGACGCCGAGGTCGTCTTCGCCGCTACCGGTATCGCAGGCGCGGTGACGCGTGAGCACGTCGAGCGGATGCGCGACGGGGTGATCGTTTGCACCGCCGGCGGCGGGTCGTTCGAGCTCCCGATGGACTTCTTGCACTCGCAGGGCACAGCCGTGACCGTGCGGCCGTCCATCACCGAGTACGCCTTGCCGAGTCACCGCCGGGTGCTTGTGATCAGCGAAGGGGACTGCCTCAACTGTGCCGACGCCGAGGGAAACCCGATCGAGGTCATGGATCTCTCCCTCTCCCTTCAGGCGCTGGCCGCAGAGTGCGTGGCCATCGAGGCGAAGGACTGGGCTCCGGGCGTCTACCCGGTCAGCCCACAGATCGAGACTGCGGTCGCGGCTGCCAGACTCGAGCACGAGGGTGCCACCCTCGAACCACTCACCGAAGAGCTGTCCGCAGCCATGCGCAGCTGGTAACCAGAAAGGGACACCATGCACGGCACCACATTCCGGAACCGAAGGTTCCTCGCAGCGACGGTGGTCGCCTGCATGTCGTTGCTGGTAGCTGCCTGCTCCAGTGGTGGCACGGCCAGCCAGTCTGCGCTCACCAAGCCGGTGCCGAAGGCGAAGACCTCACTCACCGTCTGGTCGTTCCTCCCCCAGAACTACCCCAAGGGCACCGTGGCCTACAACGAGGTGGTCCAGGCATTCGAGAAGAAGTACCCGCAGGTCACGGTGCACCTCGACAGCATGTCCTACGGCACCTACTTCTCCAAGGTTCGCAACGCCACCGTCGCCCGCACCGGGCCCGACGTCGTGACGATGTACGGCGGCGCGCAGGCCTACAGCTACCGCAACGGCCTGTTCCCGCTCCAGGATGCGATGCAGCCGCAGGTGAAGCAGAACCTGGAGTTCGTGGCCGACAACTACTCCAAGGACGGGAACCTCTACATCCTGCCGACCGGGACCTATGGCTACGCACTCGTCGTCAACCAGGCAAAGTTCCGGCAGGCGGGCATCGACCCGAAGACGGGGCTCAAGGACTGGAGCAGCTTCTTGAACACCTGCAAGCAGCTCAGCGCCAAGGGCATCCAGCCGATCGCGGCCGGCTGGAAGGACGGCTACCTGTTCGAGACCTTCATGTACATGATGTCGAGCCAGCTGATGGACACGGCCACGCTGAAGAAGTGGACGCAGGGCCAGATCCCCGTCGACAACACGATCTTCACCACGGCAACCAACGACATCCTGGCCATGAACAAGGCAGGGTGCTTCGGCGGCAGCAGCTCGCTCGGGCTCAACATGTACGACGACTCGTTCAACCAGTACTACGCGGGGAAGACCGCCATGCTGGCCACCGGCTCCCTCAGCACCGCGGCCACGGCGTATCAGCACGTCCCGAGCTCCACGATGATGCCGCTCCCCCAGGTGCCAGGCTCGAAGTACACCAACCTCATCGACGCCGGTGCCGAAGCAGGTTGGTCGGTGACGAAGTGGACCAAGAGCCCCGAGGCCGCCGGTGCGTTCGTCAACTTCCTGGCAGGGCCGCAGGCACAGCAGATCCTCTGGCATACGGTCGGAGTACCGCCGAACCTGAAGAACATCACGGTTCAACCGCAGACGGCCATCCAGAAGTCGTACCTGCCGCTGCTCGAGAATCCCGTGAACCACACCGGGTTCGCGGCCTACCCGCTGACCGTCTTGGCCGTCTACGAGCGCAACGCCGCGCCGCTCATCGGCGGCACGATGACCGAGCAGGACTTCACCCAGCAGGCCCAGTCGGCGTTCCAGCAGAGCCACTGACGACGGGACAGTCCACAAAAGACGGCAATGCCCACTCCGCCAACCACTGCAGAGGTCGGACCGGTGCGAAAGCGCCGGTCCGGCTTCTCGCTGGACCGGCTCCCGTTCCTCGACCGCAGCCTGGTGCTTCTGGTTCCGCTCGTCGCGCTCGAGACGGCGGTGTTCTTCATCCCGCTGATCTTCGTCTGCTACCACTCGTTCTACGACTGGCAGCCCGGCGGCGTCTCGACGTTCCTGGGCTGGGGCAACTACCAGACGCTGTTCGGGCAGCCGGAGTTCTGGGAGATCGTCCGCAACCAGATCTTCTTCCTGCTCGGACTCCCGCTCTGGGTCGCGGCCCCGCTGCTGATCGCCTACATGCTGCGCGAGCACGTACCCCATGCCGGCGCGTTCCGCACGATCTACTTCATCCCCGCGGTGATGTCTCCCGCGATCGTGGGTCTGGTGTTCCGCACCCTGCTGCAAGACGACGGTCCGATCAACCAGGCGCTTCACGGCGTCGGCCTGGGTTTCCTGGCTCAGCGGTGGCTGACCGACGCTAGCTGGGTCAAGCCGGTCATCATCTTGCTCGTGCTGTGGGCAGGGCTGGGGACCGGTGTGCTGATCTTCTCGGCCGCGTTCAGTGCGGTGCCACAGGAGATCTTCGAGGCGGCCCGGCTCGACGGTGTCGGCTTCTGGAAGGAGCTGTGGTACGTCGCGCTGCCGGCGGTCCGGCCAACGGTAGTGCTCTGGACCATGTTCCAGGTGATCTCGATCTTCTTGTTCATGTTCTCGTGGATCTACGTGCTGACCAGCGGCGGCCCGGGGCTCGCCAGTACGACGATGGACTTCTCGGTCTACCAGACCTTCTACCAGCTCGGCTTCTTCGGTGCCGCCGCGGCGCAGTCGGTGGTGCTGGTCGTGATGGTGATCATCGTCGCCGCGGTCTTCGTGGTGGTGCCCCGCACCGTCGTCGCACTGCTGGGTGCGACGACCCGCCGTCGGGCGCAGTCGGATGCCGCCACCCCGACGAGCGAGGGCGGCGCCACGCCATGAGGACAGTCAAGGCCGAGCGCAGGTTGAAGACCACGATCGCCGTGCTCCTCACGCTTCCGTTCATCGTGCCGTTCCTCATGCTGCTCTCCACCACCTTCCGCACCAACAAGGACTACATCGACAACCCCGGCGGACTCCCCCGCTCGTTCACGTTCGACAACTTGACGAGCGCGTGGAACAACGGCCACCTCGGACAGGCGCTGGTGTCGACCCTGATCACGTGCGTGGTCGCGTGCGCGGTGGCAGCCGTCGCGGCCCTCGCCGGCGCGTACTGGTTCCGTATCCACCAGACCCGGCCGGCTGTCATGTTGCGCTGGCTGCTCGTGGCCGGCTACGCGATCCCTACCGTGGCCTGGCTGATACCCGTGTTCGTGCTGCTCGCCCAGGGCGGTCTCAGCGGCAGCAGGGTGATCACCGGAGTGATCGACGGCGTCTCCAGCCTGCCGTTCGCGTTCTACCTGGTGCACACGTTCTTCCGGCAGGTGCTGTCGACCGAGCTGTTGGAGGCGGCCACCCTCGACGGCGCGGGCGCGTTACGCACGTTCTGGAGCATCGCGGTGCCGTTGGCGCTGCCGGCGATCGCGTCGATCACCGCCCTGGTGTTCGTGTGGACGTTCGGCGACCTGTTGATCGCCGCCACCTTGCTCCAGGATCCCTCCGTCAACACCCTGACGCTCGCGACGGCGTCACTGGCGAGCAAGGAGAACCTCGACCTGCAGGGCCAGGCAGCAGCCGCCTTGGTGGCGTTGCTGCCCACCCTTGCCGTGTTCCTGTTCGCGCAGAAGGCGCTGCAGACCGGCTTCGGGGGTGGCAGTGGCAAGTAGGGTCGTGGCCGCCGACTGGCTGGTGCCCGTCACGTCACCGCCGATCCGCGATGGGGCGGTCGTGCTCGAGGACGCCACCGTCGGCTGGCTCGGCCAGCTGGTGGATCTCCCGGCCCGGTGGCGCGATCTTCGCGTCGACCACCGGTCCGGCGTGATCGTGCCGGGCCTGGTCAATGCCCACACCCACCTGCAATACACCCTGTTCGGCGAGGTCGGCCGCGCCACCTACGCGAGCTTCGAGCACTGGTCGTTCGCGTTCGAGGATGCGTACATGTCGGTGGCCGATCCCGGGCGGTGGCGGCAAGCCGCCCTTGACGGCGCCCAGCAGGTATGTGCGAGCGGCACCACGGTGGTGGCCGAGATCATCACCAACGACGAGGCTCGCGGTGCCCTCGCCACGTGTCACCTGACCGGGATCGAGTACATCGAGGCGATCGGGCACTTCGAGCGCCAGTGGCACTCCGGTGCCCGAGCGGCGTTCCTCCGCCGACTTGATGCACCCGGTGCCGTTCGGGTGGGCGTCTCACCGCACGCGCCCTACAGCCTCGACGGCGCCGTCATCCGTGACCTCGTCGCGATAGCGTCCGAGCGGGGGATGCGGGTGCACTCGCACGTCGCGGAGTCTTCGGTCGAAGCGAATCTCTACCGTGAGGGCGACCGATCCGTGCTCGAGATCTACGGCGACCTGCGGGATGAGTTCGAGCTGATCAGGCTCGGGGGCTCCGGGCACAGCACCGCGGCGTATGCCGACAGCGTCGGGCTACTCGACGCCAACACGCACCTGGCGCACGCAATCTACCTCGACCGAGCCGAGCGTGACCTGTTGTTGAGCCGCGGCACCCAGGTGGCGCTGTGCCCCCGCTCCAACGCCGTGCTCGGCCTGCGACGACCACCGGTCGCGGCCTACCTGCGCGAGGGGCATGAGATCGCCGTCGGTACCGACTCGCTGGCGTCCTGCCCGTCGCTCGACGTGCTGGCCGACGTCGCCGAGCTGGCCTCGATCGCCCGCGCCCAGGGGTACGACGAAGCCGACCTCGGCACCCGGCTGGTCCGGGCAGCCACCCTCGGCGGCGCCTCGGCGCTCGGGATGGCGAGCGCCGGCTACGGCGCGCTGGCATCGGGGGGGCCGGGCGACCTGGCGGTCTTCGATGTCGAGGTCGGCGGCGACGGCCCGGAGCAGGCCCTGGTCGCCGAAGGAGCCGGGCACTGCACGCTGACGATCGCCGGCGGCACGGTGGTGCACGACTG
>JBOHDU010000382.1:0-3587 GCA_050700615.1 Nocardioidaceae bacterium | reverse complement strand
GGCCTGGCTCGTTCACCCAGGCCACCGTAGCGAAGGACTACCCCGGAGGACGCAGACGGGACCGATACCCCGGACCAGTCGGCTGGGAGCCGCCCCTCGATCACAGGCCGGCCGCTGTGAACGCCTCGTAGGTCGGCGCAATCGTGGCCGCCGGACCGACCCTGTCAGCGATCGCATCGAGGGTCTTGAGCCCATCCCCGGTGTTGAACACCACGGTCTCCACGTCGGGGTCGAGCTGGCCGGTTGTCACCAGCTTCTTCAGGGTCGCGACCGTCACACCACCAGCTGTCTCCGCGAAGATGCCCTCGGTGCGCGCGAGGAGCTGGATCCCGTCGCCAATCTCCTCGTCGGTCACAGACTCGACGGCACCACCGGTTCGCCGGCAGACATCGAGCACATAAGGCCCGTCAGCCGGGTTGCCGATCGCCAGCGACTTCGCGATCGTGTCCGGGCGCACCGGATGTACGACGTCGTGCCCGTCGCGGAATGCGTTGGCGACCGGCGAGCAGCCGGTGGCTTGGGCTCCGAAGATTCGGTAGGGAGCGGCCTCGACCAGACCCACCGATGCCAGCTCGGAGAAGCCCTTGTCGACTTTCGTCAGCTGTGAACCGGACGCGACCGGTATGACGACCTGGCCTGGCACCCGCCAACCGAGCTGCTCAGCCACCTCGAAGGCCAGCGTCTTCGACCCTTCGGAGTAGTAGGGCCGCACGTTGACGTTGACGAACGCCCAGCCCTCCTCCTCGCCGGCAATCTCGGACGCGAGCCGGTTCACGTCGTCGTAAGTGCCCTCGACCGCCACCAGGGTGCCGCCGTAAACGGCCGTGGTCAGCACCTTCGAGCGCTCCAGGTTGTCGGGGATCAGCACCACGCTCTTGATGCCGACGCGCGCCGCAGCAGCCGCGACCGCGTTCGCCAAATTGCCCGTCGACGGGCAGGCGAGGACGTACAGGCCGAGCTCGCGCGCCGCGGCCAGAGCAACGGCGACGACCCGGTCCTTGAAGGAGTGGGTGGGGTTACCAGAGTCGTCCTTGACCCAGAGCGACTTGATGCCCAGCTGGCGGGCGAGGTTGTCTGCACGCACCAGCCGGGTGCCACCGGGCTCGGTACTGGGGAAGTCAGCGATGTCGGGCCGGACCGGCAGCAGGTCCTTGTACCGCCAGATGTTTGTCGGGCCGGCCTCGATGTCGGCGCGCGTGATGGGCGGAAGCTCGTAGCCGACCTCTAGCGGGCCGAAGCACTCCGTGCACGCGTAGAACGGACCGAGCGGCTGCTCGTGTCGGCACTCGCGACACACGAGGCACCGGGCGTAACCGAACGGTGCATCGGTGGCGGTGGCGCGGGGGTGGTCGACGGCGATCGTCACGGCTCGTCTCCTTCTCATCTTCCTCGTAGCGGCCTTCGCCACGAGCCGGAGTTGGCACCATCGACACGGGCGATCGCCAGCATCGGGTTGCCGCAGCTTCAACGGGCCGGTCCCTCAGCCGCTCTGGATGAGCTGACGCCTACCCTAAGGTGCTCCGCCCAACCCGCGGGACCCCCGTCCACCCCCTGAGATCCCCTCCTCCCCCACCGCCGAACCGTCACAAATGAGCGGTCGACCCGTCAGTTCTTTGCGCTCGACCCGTCAGCTGTTTGCGGTCGACCCGCCCGTTATTTCGTCAAGGGAAGTGAAGTTGTGGGCGAGCCGCTCTCGGCGGAAGTAAGTGACGGTTCGCGCGGAAGTAAGTGACGGTTCGCGCGGAAACAAGTGACGGTTCGCGCGAAAAGAAGTGGGCGGGAGAGGCAACTCAGCGTGGGGTCGTCATGGCGGTGACCAGACTGCGAACGAACCTTGAGACTCCGGCCGGACCGTCGACGACGACGTCGGCCCGCTCCGCGAGCTCGATCACCTCTGCCGAGCCCGAGCAGACCAGCAACCCCGCGCCGCCCTCCGCTCGGATCGCATCGACACTGTCGAACGCCGCCAGATCGCCGAGGTCGTCGCCGGTGTAGACGACGGACCTGGCTTCAAACTCGTCGACGAGCCCGCGCAGCGCCACCCCCTTGTGCATCTGACCGGACCTGAGCTCGATCACCATTCGCCCAGGCTCGGCGACCAGCCCGTGCTGGGCGGCCAGCCCGGCCAGAGGTTCACGCAACAGCTCGAGGGCACCTGCGGGGTCCGGCATGCGGCGGGTGTGTACGGCGACAGACAGTCCCTTGTTCTCGATCGTCGCGTCAGCTACCCCGAGCGACTCGAGGAGCGACGGCAGCCGGGTCGTGACGTCATCGAGACCCGCCGGCGGTGGAGCCGACGTGACCTGGCCGGTGGCCGCATTCCACCGCTCGACCCCGTAGTGGCCCAGCACGACGAGATGCTCCAAGCCAGGGATGCCGTCGAGGCCGGCGAGGGAGACCGCCGCCGCGGCCGGTCGACCCGTGATGATCGCGACCTGCCCGATGATCTGGCTGATCCCAACAAGGGACTCGAGCGCATCGGGATCGGGCACGGCCTGGGTGGGGTCGGCGACGATCGGGGCGATGGTTCCGTCGTAGTCGAACGCGGCCAGCGCCCGCAACGGGTCAGCCAGGATCTCGGCCAATCCAGCCCGGCCGGCTACGGTCTGAGGGTCGATCTCCACGCTGGTCAGTCAAGCAGCCGCCGGACGCGCTAACAATCCGGGACGCCACGCCGTGCCATCATCCGCTCAGGAGGCTCGCCCCGCGACACGCCATCGGCACCGACCGCACTTGATGCGGTTACGGCGGCCCCCGCCCGCGCAAATGCGGTGAAAACGCCCGCAGCCGTGCCGACGATTCAGCCCGAATCGACCGATGCCGGCGTCGTGAGCGTCACCCGGTGGGCGTGATGGCGAGGCGCCCGGCGCGAAAGCCGATCGGACGGCTGACGAGCCTCCGCAACATCGACAGCGCTTGGGCACGGTGGCGAGCAACAGGCGGGCAGCGGTGGATCCGGTCTCAGGGTGCCGCGATGATCACCGTCAACCGGTCGAACGACATCGGTGGGACGGCGGGGTGCAGGCGCGTGACGTGGATGACTTTCGCCAACTTCGCTGCCGCCGGCCTGAGCGCAGGCGGGAAGTAGACGGTCGTAGCGGGGATGTTGCCGTACCAGTTGTCGGTCGCCGAGACCGTCCACCCGGCCGCCTCGATCCGGCCCGCCTCGCGCGCCGCTAACCCGCTCACACCCGTGTTGTTGTAGACCTCGACGAGGACCTTGGGCACGACGACCTCGGCGTGACGCTGGTGCCGCGCCGAGTGGTGGGCACCGCGGCGGGAGTGGCCGGCCGGATCACGGGTGACGTGGCCGCTCGTCATCGCCGTCGTGTTCGTCTGTGCCTGGTGAGACTCGGTGGCGTCCGAGGCGGCAACGACCGCGAGGCTAACGCCGGCTACGACGACGAGGGCCACACTCCCGAACGTGACCGAGGACGGCAGCGGCATACCTAGACCTCGATGCCGAGGCGACGCGCCGATCGCTGCCGCTGCCGAGCCGACCTCAGCCGACGAAGCCGCTTCACCAACAACGGGTCCAACGCGAGCGCCTCGGGCCGGTCGATGAGCGCGTTCAGCACCTGGTAGTA
>JBOHDU010000381.1:0-5749 GCA_050700615.1 Nocardioidaceae bacterium | reverse complement strand
CCGCGCATTCGCCCGGAGCTATCAAGACGCGGTCTTCACCACTCGTGGCACGCCGGCACACTCGTCCGGCTCGAACGACGCACGGCCCTGACCCATGGGGTCCAGGCACGAGCATCCTGCTGCCTTCAGCCGGTGAGGCCGGCGTCGTGTACTCGGATGGCGATCTGCACCCGGTTGGTGGCCTGGAGCTTGACCAGGACGCGGGACACGTGGGCCTTCACCGTCGCCACACTCATGAACAGCTCGGCCGCGATCTCGGCGTTGGCCTTGCCCTCACCCACACACACCGCGACCTCACGTTCGCGGTCGCTCAACGTCTCCAGCAGACGCTGTGCCTGCGAGGAGCGCTCGCCAGGGCCGGAGGCGGTGTCGGCGGTCAGGTGCCGGATCAGCTGCGCGGTGACCCTCGGCGACAGGATGGGATCACCTGCAGCGACCTTGCGTACGGCGTCGACGATCTGCGGGGGCGGCGTGTCCTTCAACAAGAAGCCGCTGGCACCGTCGCGCAGGGCCTTGGCGACGTAGTCGTCGGCGTCGATGGTCGTCAGCACGATCACTTTGGGTGCCGGGACTTCGGCTGCGATCCGGGCGGTCGCTTCCAGCCCGTCCATGTGCGGCATCCGGATGTCCATCAGCACCACGTCGGGGCTGAGCTCGCCGGTCAGTCGCAGCGCCTCCACCCCGTACGCCGCCTCGCCGACGATCTCGAGATAGTCGGCACCTTTCAGGATCATCGTCAGTCCGGCCCGGACGAGCGGATCGTCGTCGACGATCAGAATCCGGATCTGGGGCTCGCTCACGCGGGCCATGGTAGCCAGGCGCGGACCTCGAAGTCGCCGTCGTCGGTGAGCCCATGCTCGAGCTGCCCGCCGCTGAGGACGGCCCGTTCGGCCAGCCCGACCAACCCCATGCCGGCGCCCGGGAGCTCTGTCCGTCCGGCTCCCACCCACAGCCGGTTCCGCACGGTCAGCAGCAACCGGTCCCCCCGTCGGCCCGACACGGTGACGTCGACGGCGGCGTACGGAGCGTGCTTGCGGGCATTGGTGAGACTCTCCTGCACCATTCGGTAAGCGCTTCGGCCGATGGTCTCGGGCACCGAGCTCAGGTCGTCCGACTCGCTGACCAGCCGGATCCGCATGCCCGACCGCTCCGCCTCCGAGATGAGCTCGGGGATGTCGTCGATGGTGGGCTGGGGGCGCAGCACCACCCCGTCGGTCTGTCGCAGGAGTCCCAGCACCTCGCGCAGGTCGGAGAGGGCGTTGTGGGCGTTGGTCTGGATGACCTCGGCCGCCTTCGACATCTCCGCGGGGGACAGATCCTGTCGGTACGCGAGAGCACCGGCGTGCATGGCGACCAGGGAGATCCGGTGTGCCAAGGCGTCGTGCATCTCCCGCGCGATGCGCGCACGCTCGTTGAGCCGGGCCTGCGACACACGCATGGACTGCTCCCGCTCGGCCCGCTCGGCGCGGTCCTGCAGAGTTGCGATCAACTCTCGACGGGCTCCGATGTACATGCCGATCGCGATGCTGGCACCAGCGACGAGGACGTTGAAGAGGATGTCGAGGTACCAGGGCGACTGCTGGGTCGTCGGCTGCACCGACTGGTAGACGACGCCGGCCACCAGGCTGATGGCCGCTATCGGCAGCACCTCCCGCCACCGCCGCCGCGTCGAGACGGAGATGAACGCCATCACGCCCGGCCCGAAGGACAGGGCCGACACCGCCCCCGCCGCCGCGGTTGTCGCGGCCACGAAGACCGGCCAGCGACGGCGGAGCTGGTACAGCGCGAAACAACCGGCGCCGATCGACAGGTCCCCCCAGAAGAGCAGTCGGTGATGCTGCCACTGGGCCACCACGACCGAGCTCCAGCCCAAGCCACTCACGCCGAGCGCGGCCAGGTTGCGCCAGCAGATCTGCCACCTCGTCAACGCCGGGGGCAGGTCAACGGCAGAGGTCGTCACCTGGCCAGGCTACGGCGGACCGAAGAGAGCCCACCACCGCCACCGGTAGCGACCGGAGTCGACCTTCGGCTACCCGACACCCGACCGAAGCCCGATGTCCCGGCCCGCCGGGCGCGGCAAGATGGCGTCATGATCACCGTTGCTGGACTGACCAAGCGCTACGGCGCGTTCACAGCGGTCGACGATGTCTCGTTCACGGTCCAACCAGGAGATGTGACGGGGTTCCTCGGTCCAAACGGGGCGGGCAAGTCGACCACAATGCGGCTGATGTGCGGGTTGACCCCGCCGGACGGCGGCACCACGACCATCCTGGGACTCCCGTACATCGACATCCCCAACCCGGGGCGCAACGTCGGCGTACTCCTTGACGCGTCCGCGCAGCACGCCGGCCGCACCGGGCGCGAAGTGCTCCGGCTCGGGGCGATGCTCATGGGCCTTCCCGAGGGCCGGGTCGACGAGCTGATCCGCGTCGTCGGGCTGACCAGCACGGAGGCCGACCGGCGTACCGGCAACTACTCGCTCGGGATGCGGCAACGGCTCGGCATCGCGCACGCGTTGCTGGGTGACCCGCAGGTGCTGATCCTCGACGAGCCGGCCAACGGCCTCGACCCGGCGGGCATCCGCTGGATGCGAGAGCTGCTGCGTGACTTCGCCGATCGAGGCGGCACCGTGCTGCTGTCCTCCCACCTGCTCAACGAGGTCGAAGTGATCGCCGACCACCTCGTCGTGATCGGTCGCGGGAAGATCGTGGCTCAGGGCAGCAAGGCCGACCTGCTGGCGGCCCAGGGCACAACCGTGCGCGGGCTCGAGCTGGACGCGCTCGCGGGCGCGCTCACGGCCGCGGGGCTCACCTTCACCCACGGCACTGAAGGGCGCCTGATCGTCGAGGCAACGCCCGAGCAGGTCGGCCGGGCAGCCGCAGCCCGGAGCGTGGTCCTGCTCGAGCTCGGCTCGCACGGAGCCGGTCTCGAGGAGATGTTCTTCCAGCTCACCGCCGACGACGCACGCGAGGAGGTGCCGGCATGACCAGTAACACCGAACTCAGAGGGAACGTCACCGCTGCTCCGTTGACCACCGAGCGGGTGCCGTTCGGCCGCCTCGTCAAGGTTGAGCTCCGCAAGCTTGTCGACACCCGCGCGGGCAAGTGGCTGCTGATCGCGATCGCCCTGATCACCGTCGCCGTCGTGATCATCTTCGCGTTGGCCGGCCACCCGAGCGACATGACGTTCACCCACTTCGTCGCAGCGACCGGTACCCCGCAGGGGTTCCTGTTGCCGGTGCTCGGGATCTTGGCCGTCACCAGCGAGTGGTCGCAACGCACCGGGCTGGTGACCTTCACGCTCGAGCCGAGCCGGACTCGAGTGCTCGGTGCGAAGTTCGTGGCACTGATCGGCCTGGCGGTGGGCTTCGTCGTGTTGGCGCTGGCCGTGGCCGCCCTCGGCAACCTGCTCGGGATGGCCGCCCGCGGTGGAGACGGCAGCTGGGCGTTCGGTGTCAGCGGCGTTCGCGACATCCTCGTGCTGCAGCTGCTGGGCATCGTCGAGGGCTTCGCCTTCGGCATGCTCTTCATGAACAGCGCGGCGGCCATCGTGTTGTACTTCGTGCTGCCGACCGCGTCGTCGATCCTGTTCAACCTGGTCACCTGGCTGCAGGACCACCTCGCCGACTGGCTCGACCTGGGCACCACGCAGTCTCCGCTCCAGGACCATTCGATGAATGGCAGCGACTGGGCCCACCTTGCGGTCACCACGCTGATCTGGGTGATCCTGCCGCTGGTGCTCGGCTACATCCGAGTGCTGCGTAGCGAGGTCAAGTCGAGCTGACCCGACGACCCCAAGCCCGGCTCGTGCATCCTCGGGGGGATGCAGGAGCCGGGCTTGGTGTGTCAGTGGTGGGCGAACCTCAGAAGATGATCTCGCCGCTCTTGCGCTTGGCTCGCAGCGCCTGCAACGCCTCGTCGAGGATCTCCTTGGCCTCGGCGTCGGAGCGACGCTCCTTGACGTAAGCGAGGTGGGTCTTGTAGGGCTCGATCTTCGGCGGTGGGGGCGGGTTGTCGGAGTCACGGTTGGCGGGTAGCCCGCACCTCGGGCAGTCCCAGGTGGCTGGGATCTGGGCCTCCACAGCGAACATCGGGGAGGTCTCGTGACCGTTGGAGCAGAAGTAGCTGATGCGCTGTCGCGGCGCCGCCTCGCCCCGCTCGGCCTCACCCATCGGGCCCGCACCAACCCGACTCCCTCGGATGGCATTTCCACCAGCCACGACAGATCTCCTTGAACTCTCAGCCCAGAGCGCTCGAGGGCGAGTCGCCCTCGGCAGCGATTGTACGTTGAGCCCCTGCCGGCGTCACCGCTTCAGCAGCAACCCCAGGATGATGATGCAGGCCGCCCAGACCAGGGCGATGCCGATCGTGATGCGATCGAGGTTCTTCTCTGCGACCGAGGAGCCGCCAAGCCCGCTGGACACGCCGCCCCCGAACAGGTCGGACAAGCCACCACCCCGCCCCTTGTGCAGCAGGATCATGAGGATCAGGGTCGCACTGGTCAGGACCAGCACGATGTCGAACGCGATAATCACGCGACGATCCTACCTGCTGGCTCGTCGCTCCGTGCACGGACGGTGGATCGACGGCGGGTGACCCCCGGTCACAGCATCGGCATGTCGTAGTACCGGCAGATCCCGCCGAACTCGTCCGCCTGCAGGCTGGCGCCCCCGACGAGGCACCCGTCGACGTCGTCTTGAGCCATGATCCCGGCGACGTTGGTGGCTTTGACCGAGCCGCCGTAGAGGACTCGGATCGCGGCACCGACATCGCCACCGTGCACGGCCGCGATCCTGGCCCGGATCGCCGCACAGACCTCCTGGGCGTCCTCCGGGGTCGCCACCAGGCCGGTGCCGATCGCCCACACCGGCTCGTAGGCAACCACCAGCTCGGAGACCTGGTCGCCGGACAGGCCGGCCAGCGAGCCGTCGAGCTGGTGCACGGTGAAGGCGACCTGCTCACCGGACTCGCGTACGTCCTTGCCCTCCCCCACACAGACGATCGGCGTGATCCGGTGGGCCACGGCGGCGCGGGCCTTCGCGTTGACCAGGCCGTCGTCCTCGTGGTGGTAGGCCCGCCGCTCCGAGTGACCGACCACGACGTAGGAGCAGCCGAGCTTGGACAGCATCGCGGCGCTGATCTCACCGGTGTAGGCGCCATCGGCATGCTCGGAGACGTCCTGCGCGCCGTAGCGGATCTCCAGCCGATCGCCGTCGACCATGGTCTGCACGCTGCGGAGGTCGGTGTACGGCGGCAGCACGGCGACCTCGACCTCGCTGAAGTCGTGCTTCTTGTCGGCCAGGGCCCAGGCCAGCTTCTGCACCAGGACCACCGCCTCCTGATGGTTGACATTCATCTTCCAGTTGCCGGCCATCAGCGGGCGCCGAGTTGGTTTCTTGGCCATCTGTGCCTGTGCTCTCGTTGTCGGGGTTCGGGAGATGTGGATGCGCCGGCGGCCGCCACGGCGACCCCGACACCGGGCTGGTCAGTCCTCGAGCACGTCGAGCCCCGGCAGCTTTCTGCCCTCGAGGTACTCCAGGCTCGCCCCGCCGCCGGTAGAGATGTGCCCGAACTGGTCATCGGAAAGGCCGAGCTGTCGCAGCGCGGCCGCCGAGTCTCCACCGCCCACGACGGAGAATCCGGGCACCTTCGTCAGCGCCTCGGCGATGGCCCTGGTGCCCGCGGCGAAGGGGGCCAGCTCGAACACCCCCATCGGCCCGTTCCAGAAGACGGTCCGGGCGTCGCCGAGC
>JBOHDU010000380.1:0-3188 GCA_050700615.1 Nocardioidaceae bacterium | reverse complement strand
CCGGAGTCGAGACGCCGAAGGCGTCGGTCCCGGCGGTGTGTGCAGGGTTCGTGTGCGTCGTCATCATCTGTACGACCTCCGATCGTCCTGCGCCGTAATCGTCGCGCCCTTGTACTCCACCGGGATGCCTCCGAGCGGGTAGTCCTTCCGCTGCGGGTGTCCGGGCCAGTCGTCGGGCATCTCGATCCGGGTCAATGCAGGGTGGCCGTCGAAGATGATGCCGAAGAAGTCGAAAGTCTCCCGCTCGTGCCAGTCGTTGGTGGGGTAGACGCTGACCACCGATGGGATGTGCGGGTCGGCGTCGGGGCAGGTCACCTCGACGCGAATCCGCCGGTTGTGCGTCATCGAGAGCAGGTGGTAGACGGCATGGAGCTCGGCGCCCTCCTCGTTGGGGAAGTGGACTCCGCTCACACCGCTGCAGAACTCGAACCGTAGCTCGGGATCGTCACGCAGCGTCTTCATCACGTGCAGCACCTGCTCACGCGGCACGTGGAAGGTGATCTCGCCGGCGTGGACGACCGCCTTGCTGATGGCATCCTCGACCCCTGACCCGCGCAGCTGGTCCTCGAGCCGGTCTGCCACAACGTCGAACCAACCGCCGTAGGGGCGCTCGGTGGCGCCAGGCACCGCCACCCGCCGGACCAGCCCGCCGTAGCCAGAGGTGTCGCCGCTCCCGGAAACGCCGAACATCCCGTGGCGCACGTCGACGACGTCGAGATCCTGGTGCGGCGGGAGGGCCCCGGGATCCTCACTGACCACCAATGACTTGTCGTCTTGCAAGGACTTGTCGGATACCGACCGCTCCTCGGTGGGCTTGTCCTCGAGAGAGCGCTCGCCGGCTGGCTTCTCGGGCGGGGCCGGCTTCTCGTCGCTCATCGCAGCAGCCCCCTCATGTCGGACGTGGGGAGCGCCTCTCGGGCAGCCTTCTCGCGCTCTGTGACCTCGGCGACCCGGTGCGCGCCGAGCTTCGAGCTCTGGATGTCGGCATGCAGCTTGAGGATCGCGTGGATGAGCATCTCGGGCCTGGGTGGGCATCCGGGGAGGTACATGTCGACCGGCACGACGTGGTCGACCCCCTGCACGATCGCGTAGTTGTTGAACATCCCGCCGCTGCTGGCGCAGACGCCCATCGAAAGCACCCACTTCGGGTTGGGCATCTGGTCGTAGATCTGCCGAAGCACGGGGGCCATCTTCTGGCTCACGCGACCTGCCACGATCATCAGGTCGGCCTGACGAGGCGACGCACGGAAGACCTCCATACCGAAGCGGGCCAAGTCGTAACGCGGGCCGCCCGTCGTCATCATCTCGATCGCACAGCACGCCAAACCGAACGTCGCCGGCCACAGCGAGGCCTTGCGGAAGTAGCCGGCCAGGCCTTCGACAGTGCCGAGCAGGACACCTGACGGCAGCTTGTCTTCCAGGCCCATGACTACCTCACTCCTTCCCGTTGTGACGACACTCGCCGCGCGCACCAGCCGCTGCCTGGTCTACCAATGTGGTCTACGCCTAGTCCCATTCGAGGCCGCCTCTACGCCACACGTAGGCGTAGACCACGAACACCGTGAGGATGAACAACACCATCTCGACGAGCCCGAAGACCTTCATGCTGTCGAAGTAGACGGCCCACGGAAACAAGAAGATGATCTCGATGTCGAAGACGATGAACAGCATCGCGGTGATGTAGTACTTCACCGGGAACCGACCGCCGCCCACCGGCTGCGGGGTGGGCTGGATCCCGCACTCGTAGGAGTCGAGCTTCGCCCGGTTGTATCGCTTGGGGCCAATCATCGAGCTCGCGATCAGCGAGCCGACGGCGAAGACAGCGGCGAGGATCCCGATGCCGATGATCGGCAGGTAGAGGTTCACGCCGTCCCACTCCCTTCGCGTGTGCACAAGGCCCTGGCGCTGCTGAGCGAGCCCATCCTAGTGGCCGCTCGGGCCCCGGGTGAGGGGGCATCTGCATCGCCGTCACGAGGTCGGCCGCACGCCCATGTCGGCCGGCCGACACCGAACTCGCGCGTCATCTCAGGCTCCCGGCGTGACTCTGGAGAGGCCGTTGATCAGTCGGTCCATCGCGTCGCCGCCACGAGGCTCGGTGAGGTTGGCCAGCAGCTTGAGCGCGAACTTCATGAGCGTCGGCCTCTTCAGGCCATGCCGGGTCGCGGCCTGCATCACTCGCGGGTCACCGATCAGTTTCACGAAGACACGCCCCAACGTGTAGTAGCCGCCGTATCTCTGGTCCAAAGCTGCGGGGTAGCCCTGCAGCGTTCGCTCCCGGCCATCGGACGTGGTTCGGCTCAGTGCTTGGGTGACCACCTCGGCGGCCATCGCGCCAGACTCCATCGCGTAGGCGATCCCCTCGCCGTTGAACGGGTTGACCATGCCCCCTGCGTCACCGACGAGGAGCAGTCCGTTGGCGTAGTGCGGCTTGCGGTTGAAGCCCATCGGCAGCGCGGCCCCGCGCACGGGGGCAGTGCGGTTGGTGTCGCTGAGGCCCCACTCGTCGGGAGTGTGGTCGAGCCAAGTTCGGAGCAGGACGCGGTAGTCGACGCTGCCGAACGCTGCCGAGGTGTTGAGGATCCCGAGGCCGACGTTGACGGTGCCGTCACCCACTCCGAAGATCCAGCCATAGCCGGGCAGCAGACTGCCGTCGCCGGGCTTGCCATCCCAGAGCTCCAGCCAGGACTCGAGCCAGTCGTCGTCGTGGCGGGGGCTCGTGTAGTAGGTGCGAACGGCGACACCCATCGGTCGGTCATCTCGCTTGCGGAGGCCCATCGCGAGGCTCAACCGGGTTGAGTTGCCGTCGGCAGCGATCACGATCGGCGCCGAAAATGTCACCTCGTCGCCGTCCTTGCGGCCGCTGTCGTCGACAGGCCTGGCGGTAACGCCGACGACGCGACCGGTTGCGGCGTCGCGGACCGGCCCGGTGACAGCGGTGCGCTCGTGCAGACGTGCCCCGGCCTTCTGCGCGTGCCGGGCGAGGATCTCGTCGAAGTCCAGCCGGGTGCGGACCAGGCCGTGGTTGGGGTACGCGCCCAGGTCTGGCCAGGGCATCTCGAGTCGGTGCCCCCCGCCGATGATGCGCAGCCCCTGGTTACGGATCCAGCCTGGCGTATCGAAGTCGATGCCCAGGGTCACGAGCTGCCGAACGGCGCGTGGGGTGAGCCCGTCACCGCAGACCTTCTCGC
>JBOHDU010000379.1:0-3198 GCA_050700615.1 Nocardioidaceae bacterium | reverse complement strand
AAGGTCCGGCAGGCAATCGAGCACGACCCCAAGGTGGCGGGACGACTTGCGCTGTGGGCTCGACGGCTGATGGGGGAGGCGCTGAGCCAGGCTCAGCGGGTTGCCGCCGAGCGTGACGCGCTGACCGCGTTGCTGGTCGGAGGGGTGGACCGGCCGGGCATGGACCTGGCTGCTGTGGGTCGCATGTTCGCCAGGCTCACCGAGACCCATACGGCGCGGATGGCGTCGCTCGGCCTCCAGGCGTAGCACCCGTGGCGGTCAGGTGACTCCGAAACCGACCCGTCGGCCACCACCGCCTGACAGCTCGACGTAGGCCAACTTCTCGGCCGGGATGAAGAACGTCCGGCCCTTCTCGTCGGTGAACTCCAACAGCCCGTGGTCGGCGGTGAGCGCCTCGGTGACGGCCTTGTGGATCTCGTCTGCGGACTGGCTCAACTCGAGCGAGAGCTCGCGGCTGGCGTGCGCCACGCCGATCTTGACCTCCACGTGTCGTCCTCTCAGGTCGGGAATCACGCCGGCGAGCGCGCTCGACTCGAATGACTCGCCGGTCAAGCCGAGCCTATCCGTTGACCAGCCGCCGTCACGACCACACGTCGTTCGGGCAGACCCCGGAGGAATCGGTGCCCGTCACTGCCGGCCCGTCCTGTCAGCAAGGACGGTGTGATCCGATTCGGCGCCGGGATGTCCGGGTCACTCCGTGCGGGGGAAGCCGCGGATCCCGCGCCAGGCGAGGCTGGAGATCAGCTCGGTGGCCTGTTCTTGCGCGAGGTCGCCGTCGACCTGCAGCCAGTACCGGGCGCTCACCTGGCTCATGCCGACCAACGCCACCGCCAGCAGGCGCGAGGCCTCGGGCGGGAAGCCCGTGTCGTCGTGGATGACTTCGGCGATCTCCTCCGCGCACAGCGATATGACCCGGTCCACTCGCTCGCGTACGGCGGGCTCGCTGGTCAGGTCAGACTCGAAGACCAGCCGGAAGGCACCGCCGGCGTTGGCGACATACGCGTAGAACGCCTGGGTGGTTGCGGCCACCCGCTCCTTGTTGTCGGTGGTGCTGGCCAGGGCCTTGCGCACGCCTTCGACCACCTGTTCGCAGGCCTGGTCGAGCAGCGCCACGTAGAGGTCGAGCTTTCCGGGGAAGTGCTGGTAGAGCACTGGCTTGGACACGCCGGCCCGCTCGGCGATGTCGTCCATCGCTGCTGCGTGGTAGCCCTGGGCGACGAAGACGTCGAGCGCCGAGTCGAGCAACTGCGCTCGGCGAGCAGTGCGCGGCATGCGCGCGCCGCGGGTGCGTTCACCGCTTTCACCTGGCACGGGGCGCATACTACCGCCCGGTCACGTTGAGGGCCGATCCAAGGAGGTCGGTCGAACCAGTGGTTCGACCGGGCCTCTCTGGCAAGGCGCAGGAGCGAGGCGGACGAAGTCCCCCACTCACCGATAGCGCGCCCCTAGGCGGGATTCCGCAGCTGCTCATCCAGGCGGCCAGCTCTGGAATCGCGCTCTGGTGTGCGGCGCCCGCACGTCGCCGCCGCTGGCGGTAGGTCAGGGGAGAGGGGCACGGCGGTCGTCCATGTCGGCAAGCAGGTCACCGTGATCCTGGACCCGCTGGACCACCTCCGGCGCAAGGAACACCAGGTCCTGGATCTGCTCGGCACGCTCGACCTCGTCCCAGGTGAGGGGGGTCGAGACGGTCGGCTGCTCCGCCCCGCGCAGCGAGTAGGCCGCGATCGTGGTCTTCGCAGCGTTGTTCTGGCTCCAGTCGATGAATACCTTGCCCCGCCGGAGCCGTCTGTCCATCATCGAGACGATCGCGTCGGGCTGCTCTTTCGCGAGCTCGTCGGCCAGTCGGTGAGCATATGTTGAAACGTCCGCGCTGTGGGCCGGCTCGATCGGCGCGTAGAGATGCACGCCCTTCTTGCCGGATGACTTCGCGTAGGCCGTCAGTCCGTCGGCGGCCAGCCGGGCCCGCAACGCGACGGCGACGGCGCAGCAGTCGACGATGGTGGCCGGCTCGCCCGGGTCGAGGTCGAACACGATCAGGTCGGCGTCGCGCTGACCTCCCCGTGGCCCGACCTTCCACTGCGGCACGTGCAACTCGAGGGCGGCCAGGTTGGCCAGCCACACGAGCACCGGCAGGTCGTCGGCGACGACGTACCGCACCCCGTTGTCGCCGTGCTCGGCCATGAAGACCGTGCGCACCCAGTCGGGGGTGCCACGCGGCGCGTTCTTCTCGAAGAACGGCTGGGCGCCGGTGCCGTCGGGCCAACGTTTGCGGGTGAGAAGCCGGTCGCCCAGACGCGGCAGGATCACGTCGGCAACGCTGGCGTAGTAGTCGATGACCTCGCCCTTGGTGAACCCGGTCTCGGGGTAGAGGACCTTGTCCAGGTTGGTCAGCTTGAGCGTACGAGCGCCGACCTTGACGGTGACGGCAGACTGCGCCATGCCAGCACCGTACCCGCAGTGACGCGAACTGCTGGCGGCTGCGCTCGTCCGGATCCCGGAACGGGGTGCCGCCAGGCGGGATACCCGGGAACATGGGGGTGTCGACCAGGGTTGTACGAAGTCGACACAATCGCCCGGAAGAGGGAGTCATCGTGACGTTGCCGCCGTTGGTGGAGCCAGCAGCCGAACTCAGCATCGACGAGGTACGCCGCTACAGCCGCCACCTGATCATCCCCGATGTCGGGATGAGTGGTCAGAAGCGGCTGAAGAACTCCAAGGTGCTGGTGATCGGTGCTGGTGGGCTGGGAAGTCCTGCCCTGCTCTATCTTGCGGCGGCCGGCGTCGGCACCCTGGGCGTCGTCGACTTCGACGAGGTCGACGAGTCGAACCTCCAGCGTCAGGTGATCCACGGCCAGCACGACATCGGCAAGCCCAAGGCCGTGTCGGCCAAGGAGTCGATCGCCGAGATCAACCCGCTGGTCGAGGTGGTGCTGCACAACGTGCGGCTCGACAACGACAACGTCCTCGACATCTTCGCCGGCTACGACCTCATCATCGACGGCACCGACAACTTCGCCACCCGCTACCTGGTCAATGACGCGGCTGTGCTGCTCGGGAAGCCCTACATCTGGGGGTCCATCTACCGCTTCGACGGCCAGGTCTCGGTGTTCTGGGCCGAGCACGGCCCTTGCTACCGGTGCCTCTACCCGGAGCCGCCGCCGCCGGGAATGGTGCCGTCGTGCGCCGAGGGTGGCGTGC
>JBOHDU010000378.1:0-7969 GCA_050700615.1 Nocardioidaceae bacterium | reverse complement strand
AGCGGACCCTGATCA
The DNA here is from genome assembly GCA_050700615.1 of Nocardioidaceae bacterium. Taxonomy (GTDB): domain Bacteria; phylum Actinomycetota; class Actinomycetes; order Propionibacteriales; family Nocardioidaceae; genus JBOHDU01. The sequence continues at coordinate 7,954 of JBOHDU010000378.1, read as the reverse complement.
TTGTCGATGAGGGCGCCTACGTGCACTACGTCGAGGGCTGCACCGCGCCGATCTACTCCTCCGACTCCCTGCACTCGGCCGTCGTGGAGATTGTCGTCAAGAAGGGCGGCCGGTGTCGCTACACCACGATCCAGAACTGGTCCAACAACGTCTACAACCTGGTGACCAAGAGGGCCACGTGCGAGGCCGGGGCGACCATCGAGTGGATCGACGGAAACATCGGGTCCAAGATCACCATGAAGTACCCCGCGGTCTACCTGCTCGGCGAGCATGCCAAGGGTGAGACCTTGTCGATCGCGTTCTCCGGCGAGGGCCAGCACCAGGACGCAGGCGCCAAGATGGTGCACGCCGCGCCCTACACGTCGAGCTCGATCATCTCCAAGTCGGTGGCCCGTGGCGGTGGGCGCACGTCGTACCGCGGCCTGGTTCAGGTTCAGGAGGGCTCGCACCACAGCGCGAGCACCGTGCGCTGCGACGCGCTGCTGGTCGACCAGATCAGCCGCAGCGACACCTACCCGTACGTCGACGTTCGCGAGGACGACGTGTCGATGGGGCATGAGGCGACCGTGTCACGCGTCAGCGAGGACCAGCTCTTCTACCTGATGAGCCGGGGGATGGCCGAGGAGGAGGCGATGGCGATGATCGTCCGTGGCTTCATCGAGCCGATCGCGCGCGAGCTTCCGATGGAGTACGCCCTTGAGCTCAACCGGCTCATCGAGATGCAGATGGAGGGCGCGGTGGGCTGACGCCTGCGTCGTGCGCGACGGGTCGTTGCACAGGGGTGGCGTTTGCCGTCCGTGTTCCAGCCGGCGCTGCGCCTTCCGACGAGTTACCAGCCGAGACGCCCGAAGAGAAAGAGATTGCGTTCGTGAACAATGTGTCTGCCGCGGTCGAAGGGGTGGCGAGCCATCTGCATCCGAAGGCGTCGTACGACCTCGCCGCCCATCCTCAGCCGACCGGCCTCGAGGAGGTCTGGCGATTCACGCCCCTCAAGCGGTTGAACGGCCTGCTCGACGGTGACCCCTCCGAGGGCCGGCTGAAGTGGGATGGGCAGGTTCCCGACGGCGTCACGATCCGCGACATCACGGCCGAGGAGGCGGTGGCGTTCGGTGAGATGAAGCCGACCGACCGGCCCTCCGCGCTCGCGGTCGCCCAGGCAGGCAGCGTGGTTCTGGTCGACGTCGCCCCCGAGGCCGAGCTGGCCGAGCCGGTCATCATCCGGCTCACCGGCGCGTCGGCCGACGACCTGGTGTGGGGCCACATCCTGCTGCGCGTGGGTGCTCACGCCAGCGCCACCGTCGTGTTCGAGCACTCGGGCAGCGCCCGCTACGCCGCCACCACGTCGGTTCTGGTGGGCGACAATGCCCGGCTGGAGCTGGTGTCCCTGCAATTGTGGGACGACGACGCCGTGCATCTCGGCCAGATCGGGGTTCGGGTGGGCCGCGACGCCCGGGTCCGCACGTTTCAGGCGAGTCTGGGCGGAGATCTCGTCCGGGTCGTCGAGAACGTCGAGTACGCCGGGCCGGGCGGCGAGCTGGAGATGTACGGCCTCTACTTCGTCGACGAGGCCCAACACATCGAGCACCGACTCTTCGTCGACCACAACCAACCACACACCAAGAGCAACGCGGTCTACAAGGGCGGCCTGCAAGGCAAGGGCGCGCACTCTGTCTGGGTCGGCGACGTGCTGATCCGCCAGGTCGCTGAGGGCATCGAGACGTTCGAGACCAACCGCAACCTGGTGCTCACCGACGGCTGCCGGGCCGATTCCGTGCCCAACCTGGAGATCGAGACCGGAGAGATCGTCGGTGCCGGGCACGCCTCGGCCACCGGACGCTTCGACGACGAGCAGCTGTTCTACCTCCAGTCGCGTGGCATCGAGGAGGACGAGGCCCGTCGGCTGGTCGTGCACGGCTTCTTCGCCGATATCGTCAAGAAGATCAAGGTCCCCGAGGTCGAGCAACGCCTGATGAGCACTCTCGAGACCGAGCTGATGCAGAACGTCGGCGCGATCCCTGCGTCGGTGGTGGGAGCATGAGCCGCCCAGTGCTGCACGGAGCCTTGCCATGAGCGCTTACCAGCGCGCGTGCGCGCTCGACGACATCCCGCTCGACGGCGTCATCGCGGTCGACGTCGACGGCGTCGAGCTGGCGCTGGTGCGCACGAGCGATGAGGTGTTCGCCATCTACGACGAGTGCTCGCACGCCGCGATCGCCTTGAGCGAGGGAGACGTCGATGCCGAAGCGTGCGAGATCGAGTGCTGGCTGCACGGCTCGCGCTTCGACCTCCGCACCGGGAAGCCGACCAACCTGCCGGCTACCGAGCCGGTCCCCATCTACCCGTGCAAGGTGGAAAGTGGCGACGTCGTCGTCGACCTTCAGCATCCGCACGACCTCGATACGAACTGATACGGAGAGCAGAACGCATGGCCACCCTGGAGATCAAGAACCTGCACGTCGCGGTCACCACCGACGACGGAGCCAAGCCCATCCTGCGCGGGGTCGACCTGACCGTCAACTCGGGCGAGACCCACGCCATCATGGGCCCCAATGGCTCCGGCAAGTCCACCCTGGCCTACTCGATCGCCGGTCATCCGAAGTACAAGATCACCGAGGGCTCGGTCACCCTCGACGGAGCCGACGTGCTGTCCATGAAGGTCGACCAGCGTGCCCGCGCCGGTCTGTTTTTGGCGATGCAGTACCCCGTCGAGGTGCCCGGTGTGTCGGTGTCGAACTTCTTGCGCACCGCCAAGACGGCGCTCGACGGCGAGGCCCCGAAGCTCCGCACCTGGGGCAAGGAGGTCAACGCGACCCTCGACCGGGTCCAGATGGACCGGGACTTCGCGCTGCGCAACGTCAACGAGGGCTTCTCAGGTGGTGAGAAGAAGCGGCACGAGATCGTCCAGCTCGAGCTGTTGAACCCGCTGCTCGCGATCCTCGACGAGACCGATTCGGGCCTCGACATCGACGCGCTCAAGATCGTCGCCGAGGGCGTCAACCGCTTCCGCGCCCAGGGCGATCGTGGCGTGCTGCTGATCACCCACTACACCCGGATCCTGCGCTACATCGAGCCCGACTTCGTGCACGTGTTCGTCAGCGGGCGGATCGCTGAGCAGGGCGGTCCCGAGCTCGCCGAGCAGCTCGAGGCCACCGGCTACGACAAGTACGTTCGAGCAGCGGTCTGATGACAGCGGCCGCACTCCTGGAGGCGAGCTGAGATGACGACGTCGGTCACCTCGACCGGGCTGTTGGACACGGACCGGATCCGTGCCGACTTCCCGATCCTGTCACGCCGGCTGGCCGACGACCGGACGCTGGTCTACCTCGACAGCGCCAACACGGCGCAGAAGCCGCGTCAGGTCGTCGATGCGATGAGCGAGCATTACCTTGCCCACAACGCCAACGTGGCAAGGGCGGTGCACCAACTGGGTGCGGAGTCGACGCAGGCCTTCGAGGCCGCGCGCGACAAGGTCGCCGGCTTCATCGGCGCACCCAGCCGCGACGAGATCGTGTTCACCAAGAACTCCACCGAAGCGCTCAATCTGGTTGCCAACACCCTTGGCTGGGCCACCGGCGACCTGGCGATCGGCCCCGGCGACGAGGTCGTCATCTCCGAGATGGAGCACCATTCCAACATCGTGCCGTGGCAGTTGTTGACCGAGCGCAAGGGCGCCAGGCTGCGCTGGTTCGGGCTGACCGACGAGGGTCGCCTCGACCTGTCCATGCTCGACGAGCTCGTCAACGAGCGCACCAAGGTCGTCTCCGTGGTGTGGGTCTCCAACATGCTGGGCACCGTCAACCCCGTCGCCGAGATTGCCCGGCGCGCTCACGAGGTCGGGGCGCTGGTCGTCCTCGACGCCTCGCAAGCGGTCCCGCAGCTGCCGGTCGACGCGGTCGCCTCCGGCGCCGACCTGATCGCCTTCACCGGGCACAAGGTCGTCGGGCCGACCGGGATCGGCGTGCTCTGGGGCCGTGCCAACCTGCTCGAAGCGCTGCCGCCGTTCCTCGGTGGGGGCGAGATGATCGAGACCGTCACCATGCAGCGGTCGACCTACGCTCCTGTACCGCACAAGTTCGAGGCCGGCACCCCGCCGATCGTCCAGGCGATCGGTCTCGGAGCGGCCGTCGACTACCTGTCATCGATCGGCATGGACAAGATCGCCGCCCACGAGCACGCCATCACTGCCTACGCGTTGGAGCGGCTCAGGGAGGTGCCAGGTCTGCGGATCATCGGGCCTACCGAGGCAGTCGACCGTGGTGGCGCCGTCAGCTTCGAGGTCGAAGGCGTCCACCCGCACGACGTCAGCCAGGTGCTCGACTCGCTGGGGATCGCTGTCCGCGCCGGTCATCACTGTGCCAAACCCGCCCACGCCCGTTTCGGCGTGCAGTCGTCGACGCGCGCGTCCTTCTACCTCTACACCACACCGCACGAGATCGACGCGCTCATCGACGGAATAGCGCGCGTGCAGAAGTTCTTCCGGGTCGGTTGAGGGTGACGATGGACCTCGAAGCGTTGTATCAGGAGATCATCCTCGACCACTACCGGTCCCCGCATCATGCGGGGCTGCGTGAGCCGTTCGAGGCGGAGGTTCATCACGTCAACCCGACCTGCGGGGACGAGGTGACGCTGCGCGTGCACATCGTCGACGACGTGGTCGAGGACGTGTCCTACGATGCCGAAGGCTGCTCGATCTCGCAGGCCTCGACGTCGGTCTTGACGGACCTGTTGACCGGCAAGAAGGTCGGCGACGCGATGCAGGTGCTCGATGCGTTCGTGGAGCTGATGCAGGGTCGGGGTCGCATCGAGCCCGACGAGTCGGTCCTTGAGGACGGTATCGCCTTTGCCGGAGTGGCGAAGTTCCCGGCGCGTGTCAAGTGTGCGCTGCTGAGTTGGATGGCCTGGAAGGACGCGACAGTCAAGGCTGTCGCCGATGGAGGTGCGAGATGACCGACCACACGACCGAACTGCCCGACGTCGACCTGTCACCCGAAGCCGGGGCAGTCTCTGTCGACGACGTCGTCGAGGCTCTGAAGGACGTCGTCGATCCCGAGCTCGGGATCAACGTCGTCGACCTTGGCCTGATCTACGACGTCTCCCTCGAGGAGGGAACCGTCGCCGTCATCGACATGACCCTCACCTCGGCGGCCTGCCCGCTGACCGACGTCATCGAGGACCATACCCGGACCGCCCTCGAGGGGCTCGTCAACGACTTCCGGATCAACTGGGTCTGGATGCCCCCGTGGGGCCCCGACAAGATCACTGACGACGGCCGGGAGATGCTGCGTGCGCTCGGCTTCAACGTCTGAGCGGCGAAGGCCCTCCGCTGCCTGACAGCCGACCTCCGGCACGCACCGTCCTCGTGCCGTTCGGGCGGTTGGAGGGCTGGCTGGAGAGGTACGACGCGGCACACGCGGTTACCGCATGGGTCGTGTCAGCAGAGCGGGCCGAGTCGGTGGGCGCCGACGGCGCACGTGCCGTGATCTCGGTGCCCTTCGGGCGACTGGCGATGCCCTCGATCGACACGCTGCTTGCCCACGTCGCCGTGCCGAGGCAGTTCGGCGTGGTGCTCGTCCGGCGCGGTGGCTTCGCGGTTGCTCGCGTGATCGGCGAGGCCGTCGTCGAGTCCAAGGTGGGGCAGCGCCATGTGCAGGGCAGGACCAAGGCCGGCGGTTGGTCTCAGCAGCGGTTCGCCCGGCGACGCGACAACCAGGCACGAGCGGCGTACGACGCGGCCGCCGAGTACGTTCGGGGAATCCTGCAGTCAGCTGCCGCGGAGCTCGATCTGCTGGCGACCGGAGGCGACCGCCAGGCCGTCGCAGCAACGCTCGAGCATCCGGGACTCGACGCGCTTCGCAGCAGGCCTCAGCACTGGCTCGGTGGCGTGCCCGACCCCAAGCGACGCGTGCTGGACGCCGCGATCCAGGACGTGCGTTCGGTGACGATCACGCTCATCGACGCACCGCGGCCACCATGACCGCCCACACGGCGCGAGTGGGCGCGAACGCGGCGATGGTGCCGTGCGGGTTCGACAGCGCGTCGTCGGGGGCATGCCGTCGGCGTAGAAGCTCGGGGTAGCCACGAGGATGCGTGACGCGCGAGCGGCGCCTGTAATCTGGTGCCGCGGGTACGAGAATTGCGCCGGGCCTCCTCAACGCGCAGTTGCGCGGCTCACGTTGGGGTCGGCGGGCCACACCAGAAGCGGCAGTCGTGACCACTGGCGGTCGTGACCACCCCACCCCGCGTACGCCCCGAAGGCCTCCGATGGGCGCTCGACGCCCGGAAAGTTCGATGTCAGCAGATCATGATCACGGTTGACCACCTGCAGGTACGTGTGGGTTCGCGCATGCTGGTCGAGGATGCCACGTTTCGCATCGGCCAGGGCGACAAGGTCGGGCTGGTCGGCCGTAACGGCGCAGGGAAGACGACGCTGACCAAGGTCCTGGCCGCCGAGGCGCCGCCGACGGCCGGGCGGGTGACCCGCTCCGGACCGGTCGGCTACCTTCCCCAGGATCCGCGCACGGGCAACCTGGAGGTCGTCGCCTTGGAGCGGATCCTGTCGGCGCGCGGCATCGACGACGTCCTACGCCGGCTGCGACTGGCCGAGCAGCAGATGGGCAGTGACGACCCCGACACTCGCGACAAGGCGATGCGGCGCTATACCCGGGCCGATGCCGAGCTGCACGCCGCCGGGGGCTTTGCCGCCGAGGCCGAGGCGGCTCAGATCGCGGCCAGTCTCGGGCTGCCGGACCGGATTCTCGGGCAGCCGCTGCAGACACTGTCGGGCGGCCAGCGACGGCGCGTAGAGCTCGCCCGGATCTTGTTCTCCGGCGCCGAGACACTCCTACTCGACGAGCCGACCAACCACCTCGATGCCGACTCCGTGGTCTGGCTGCGCGAGTTCCTTCGGGCACACCGAGGTGGCCTCGTGGTGATCAGCCACGATGTCGCACTGCTCGATGAGACCGTCACGCGGGTCTTCCACCTGGACGCCAACCGGACCGAGATCGACATCTACAACGTCGGCTGGCGCAAGTATCTGCAGCAGCGCGAGACCGACGAGCATCGCCGCAAGCGTGAGCGCGCCAACACCGAGAAGAAGGCCGGCGCGTTGATGGCGCAGGCCGATAAGATGCGCGCGAAGGCGACCAAGGCGACCGCAGCCCAGAATATGGCGCGCAGGGCGGAGCGGATGTTGGGCGGGCTAGAGGCGGTTCGCCGGCAGGACAAGGTGGCCCGGATCGCCTTCCCGGACCCCGCGCCGTGTGGCAAGACGCCCCTAATGGCCGACGAGCTGTCCAAGTCCTACGGGTCACTCGAGGTCTTCACCGATGTCGACATCGCCGTCGACAAGGGCAGCCGGGTAGTCGTGCTCGGGCTCAACGGCGCCGGGAAGACGACCCTACTGCGGATCCTGGCTGGGCTCGACGAGCCCGACACCGGCAGGGTTCTCCCGGGCCACGGGCTCAAGCTCGGCTACTACGCACAGGAGCACGAGACACTCGACCTGTCCCGAACCGTGCTCCAGAACATGCAGTCGGCCGCGCCGCAGCTCACCGAGACGCAGGCTCGCAGCGTGCTCGGATCGTTCCTGTTCTCGGGTGACGATGCGCAGAAGCCCGCGCACGTGCTATCGGGAGGCGAGAAGACGCGGCTCGCGCTGGCGACCCTGGTGGTCTCGGCCGCCAACGTGCTGCTCCTCGACGAGCCCACCAACAACCTCGACCCGGTGAGCCGCGAGGAGGTGCTGGCCGCGATCCGCCGCTACACCGGGGCGATCGTGCTGGTGACCCACGACGAGGGCGCGGTGACCGCCCTCGACCCCGACCGGGTGCTGATCCTGCCGGACGGGGTCGAGGATCTCTGGAACGTCGACTACGCCGAGCTCGTCGCGCTGGCCTGACCCGGGTGGGTCGGTGCCTCCGGTTAGGGTTGCCGCCATGAGCGAGCAGTACGA
>JBOHDU010000377.1:0-3643 GCA_050700615.1 Nocardioidaceae bacterium | reverse complement strand
CCCCTGTCCCGACCACGTCTCTCCGCCGTGGCGACGCCCTCCTGGTGGTAAGCCCACGGGACCTCCGAGAGGCTACCGAGTCGAGACTGCAAGCCGTCAGCAAGCGTGGCCGGTTGGCAGGCTGGATCATGAGCGCTGACGGTCGCTGACCTCGCGCCGTTCCGTCAGCCCGCGCTCCTGACGCACGCGTCGATCTCCTTCGCGAGGGTCAGGACAGTGTGGGTATGCGCCTTGACCCCCTTGAAGTAGTTGCCGATGACCACGTCGACTCCGGGCGCGAGTGCCGGGCCGATCCTTACCTTGACCTTCCCGGCGAACTGATGGGCCACCAGCTCGGTCTGCGGCGAGGTCTTGCTCGTGGTGAGCACCGTGACGTTACGGGTAGTGATCTTGGCGGGCGCGTTCAGCGCGACTCCGGCCCGAAACCCCTTGGAGTGGAGGACATCGAGGGTGTTTGCCGCCAACCCCGCCTGGGATCCCGCGTTGTAGACATTGACCAGGATGTCCTTGGCCCGGAAGCTGGACCCCTTCTTGAAGAGCACCTTCTTGGTGCATGTCGGCCCGGAAGCGGTGGGGGCCGTGCTGTTGGAGTTGGTGACCGGCGAGATCACCGTCTTCCAACCGTAGATCGCGGCGCCGACCAGGATGCCCAGCAGGATCACCAGGGTGATGGGCGTTCTCCACTTCACCTGCCGGTTCCCTCCTTGTCGCTGAGAATCGTAACGGCGGCCGACGAGGGGCGCGACGCGAGCGTGATCAACCTGTGATCACGTGAACACGGGCGTGGAGGACAAGGCGTTGCTGCAGGGCGGCACGAAGAGCGCGATGCAGACCGTCTTCGAGGTAGAGATCGCCCCTCCACTCGATCACGTGGGCGAAGAGATCACCAAAGAACGTCGAGTCCTCGTCGAGCAGGGTGGCCAGGTCCAGCGTGTCCTTGGTCGTGATCAGCTGGTCCAGCCGGATCTGATGCGGGGGGAGCGTGGCCCAATCGCCGCTTCGCAGCCCGTGCTCGGGGTAGGGGCGGGCGTCCCGTACACCTTTGAAGATCACCGGGAGAGTCTAAGCCCGGGCCAAGCGACCGGCCGATGCCATCGGCTCGAGCCGCTCCGGTGCGTCTGCGGGCACCGAAGTGGCAGGATGGCGCCGGGGATGCAGGGAGAGGAAGCCGGTGGCGTGAGGTCGAATACGTCGGGCGATGCTGCGACGCAGCCCGCAGAAGAGGGGTCGCCCACGCCCACAGTTGGCCTTGGGGACTGCCGACCGGACCCGAAGATGGCGGCGTTCGTGGCGGCGGGCAGGCGAGCCCGCTGGATGGGACCCATCTTCGCGGTCCTGGCCCTGCTGATGGTCCCCTGGACGGTCTTCCTTGCGGTCACGCTGCCCAACCGCGAGGTGGCGGCGCACTATGCGCTGGCGTGGTCGGGCTTCGATGTCGGGCTGGCGCTGGCGCTGGCGTCAACCGCTTACATGGCGTACCAGCGATCGCGATGGCTCGTCGTTTCTGCCACAGTGACGGCGGCCTTCCTCGTTATCGACGCCTGGTTCGACGTGACGACGTCATCCGACGAGCAGTTCTGGATCGCCATCGCTTCAGCCGTGTGCGTCGAGTTGCCGCTGGCTGCGGTCTGCGGCTGGCTCGCTCTCAACGGGGAGCGCATCGTGGAGGGCACCGTGGCGCTGCAGATGCGCAGAAGGCGCCTTTCGTCGATGCGCGAGGAAACCTGAGCTCTCGCGTACGTGTCAGCTCGGTCATGCTCATGGCCATGACGTCAACGCTGCAGCACTGGAATCTGCTGAGATCCGCGTCGAGCTCGTGAGATCGGCCAACGGACCCCGCGTGCGTCAGGCGAAGATGCTCAATGCGTGCTGCTGAGTTGAAGACCGACGACACCGGCGAGGACCAGGACGATCGAGACGAGTTTGAGCACGGACGCCGGCTCCTGGAGCCAGACGATGCCGACGACGACCGCCCCCGCTGCCCCGATGCCGGTCCAGACCGCGTAGGCCGGCCCGACCTCGAGGTGCTTCAAGGAGAGAGTCAGAAGCCCGAAGCTGGCCAGAGCGAAGCAGGCGAACAAGATGGTGGGGACGAGGCGAGTGAAGCCGTGACTCAGCTTGAGACAGACCGCGAACCCGCTCTCGAGCAGGCCTGCGGCGATCACCAGCAGCCAGGCCATGGTCATCCTCCGATCCGGGAATCTTTGCTCCGTCACCCTATCCACCAGGATCTCGCCGGCTGCGCACATCTGCCGACGTCAGAAGGGCTTCTCGGCCACGTCATCACGGTGCACGACAACGCAACACCGGTTGCGCAAGGGCCGTAGTGCTGCACGTGTGCGGTTGGCAGAGCAACCGCTCACGATTCCCGTCACCAGGCTGAGGTTGAGGCCACACACCAGCTCGCGGTGGTCTTCAGCGAGCCGGTGAAAGGGGCAGTTGCGTAGCTCGATGACGCCGTCCTCGCCGTCGCGCGGCAGATAGCCGCGGTCGCGCAACGCGGCGATCAGATCTCCACCGGCCGCCGCCGCGGTCTGCCGACCGGTATCGCGGGCCACCTTGTCGAGCGCGGCCAGCACCATCCCGTTCGGGTCCTTCTCGATCGACTCGACCAGGAGCCCGGCCAGCAGGTCGTAGGCCCGTGGCGGCACGCTGGCGACCAACTCCTGCTCGCCGCGACGATAGAGCTTCGCCGGCCGGCCGCCTCCGGGTCCACCCCGTCCGGGTGGCCGCTGGTAGCCGATCTCCAGTAGGCCTACCCCGGCGAGTTTGTCCAAGTGGTAGGCGGCGAGCGTCCGCCCGATCCCGACCGCCGCGGCGGCCTGCTCCCGCGACACGGGATCGTCTTGCGCGATGACGTAACCGTAGAGCCGCCGCCGCATCGGCTCGTCCAGGGCGCTCAACCCGGACAAGGCCGCCAGGCCGGCGGGTTCGCTCGTGTCCACCCCAGAAATGTAACACCAATGAGCATTGACAAACCTCGCTCGGCGCGGGAGGATTAAAGCTAATAATCATTAGTGCTATAAGGAGGTCGACATGACTACCGCCGTTCTGCACCACCCCGCACCGGTCGCCCGCGTCAGCGAGGTGTGGCACCGAGCGCAACGCGAGCCCGCCTACGGCGCCTTCTGGCTGCTGCGCATCGGTTTCGTGGTGCTGCCGCTGTGGATGGGAGCCGACAAGTTCGCCAACACTCTTACCTACTGGCCGCACTACCTAGCACCATGGATCGTCTCCGTGCTGCCGTTTTCGGCGCAGACGGCGATGTACGTGGTCGGGGTCATCGAGGTCATCGCCGCCATCGCAGTGGCCGTTAAGCCGCGCTACGCGAGCTATATCGTGGCTGCCTGGCTGGGTGGCATCGTGATCAACCTGCTGTCCTACTCCGGCTTCTACGACGTAGCGCTACGGGACTTCGCGCTCCTTCTCGCCGCCCTCACCCTGGCCAGGCTCTCGAGCATCTACGACAAGGCTTGGTTCGACCACCGTCACGCCGACACCGCGTGATCACCCGAGCTCCGAACTTGCCGGTGTGCCCCTCGCGCCGTCGCTGCCGATTCCGCTCTGGGTGCGTCGGACCTCTGGTCGAGGTGCTTCCTCTGATCAGAGTGGCGGAGGATAGGGGATTCGAACCCCTGAGGGC
>JBOHDU010000376.1:0-1722 GCA_050700615.1 Nocardioidaceae bacterium | reverse complement strand
GGTACGTCCTGAAGAGGGGGATCCTGCAGCGAAGCCTCGACTCGGGCGTGCTGACCACCATCCTCGTCACCTTCGGCATCTCGAACGTCCTCGAGAACGTCCTGCTACGGGTGTTCACCGCCAACGGGCACTCGCTGAACATCGGCTCGCTCGTCTCGGACTCTTTCAAGGTGGGCCACCAGATACACATCGCCTACCTTTCGGTCATCATCCTCGGCGCCGCCGTGGTGGCGCTGGCCGGTCTCCAGGTGCTCCTTTCCAAGACCGGGACGGGACGCCTCATCCGCGCGATCGCCGACGACAAGGAAGCAGCTGAGCTGGTCGGCGCCGACCACCGTCACATATTCGGCATCGCGGCCGCCCTCGCGTTCGGGACGATGGCGCTGGCCGGGCTGGCACTCAGCATGTACTCGCAGATCGACCCGACGGCGGGGCCCAACTACCTGATCTACGCGTTCGAAGCCGTCGTGATAGGTGGGTTGGGGTCACTCTGGGGGACGCTGCTGGGCGGCATCGTCCTCGGTATCGCCACCACCGTCGGGTACCACGTCAGCTCCAACTTCGGCGCCCTCGGTCCTCATCTCGTGTTCCTGGCGGTGCTCGCCTTCCGGCCGCAGGGCCTGTGGCCCAAGCGGGCGAGAGCGTGACCACCGCCGTCCCCGTACCGCGCCCGGGGGCCCCATCTCCTGAGGGTCCGGGTCTCGACGCAGACCGCGCCCGCAGGGCGCTCGTGACCCGATCGCAGCGACCCGCCGCGTGGACGGCCCTGATCGGGGTCGGGGTCGTGGTCGTGCTGGCGCTCCTGCCGTACCTGGTGTTCGAGAGGTTCACCAACATCCTCGTCGACCTTTTCATCGTGGTGACGATGGCGACCATGTGGAACCTGCTCGCCGGGTACGCAGGGCTCGTGTCCGTCGGCCAGCAGGCGTTCGTCGGCCTCGGCGCGTACACGGTGCTCTTCCTCGCACTCCACGGTCTCGAACCGTTCCTGGCCATACCGGTGGCTGCGGCCGTGACGGCCGTGCTCGCCGTGCCCGCGTCGTGGCTGATGTTCAGGTTGTCGGGGGCCTACTTCGCCATCGGGACCTGGGTGCTGGCGATCGTCGCCCAGATCGCGATCAGCGGCATCTCGTCGCTCGGAGGAGGGACCGGCAGGTCGCTTCCGGGGCTATCCAACCTCTCGTCGACCCTCCTGGGTGCCTACACCTACTGGGCGGCGCTCGCCGTCACAATCGCGTCGATCCTCGCCGCCTACCTGCTGCTGCGCAGCCGGACGGGCCTGGTGCTCACCTCGGTGCGCGACAACGAGGTGGCGGCGCGAAGCTCAGGGGCGAACGTCGGAAACGCCAAGCGCGCCGTGTACCTGCTGTCGGCGGCTGGCTGCGGCGCGGCCGGGGCGCTAGTCGCCATCAGCCAGCTCAACGTCGAGCCGGTCAACGTCTTCTCGATCAACTGGTCGGCGTACATGATCTTCGCCGTGCTGATCGGCGGGATCGGGACCATCGAGGGACCCATCCTCGGCAGCATCGTGTACATCCTGCTCTACGAGACCCTCGGGGCTTCCAGCAGCGACGTGTGGTACCTGATCATCCTCGGTGCCCTGGCGATCGTCATGGCGATATGGGCACGCCGGGGCGTCTGGGGGATCTTCGCCAGCCGTGTGAGGGTCCAGCTGTTCCCGGTCGGCTACTGGCTGCGGACGGCCCCCGGTGAGGCCGAGCG
>JBOHDU010000375.1:0-2237 GCA_050700615.1 Nocardioidaceae bacterium | reverse complement strand
CGCAGCGCCTCGCGGTCCACCTTGTCGGCGCGCCCGAAGTTGTGGATCACCTTCGCCACCGGGCTGCCAGAAACCGGGTGGCGCTCGTTGTGGGCGAGCTGCAGGTAGCTGACCACCGAGCCGTCTCGGTTCACCCGGCGCGTCTCTCGCAAGTACACGCCTACAACCTGAGCACATCCTACCTGTTCAAATCAAAGTATTTCCGGCTACGCGTGTGCCTACACACTCTAGGCTTTCCCCGACCGTTCTCCCTGTTCAGCGACTCGCGGGGGTCCGAAAATGCCCATCAGCTCCGTAAGTCCGGTCTGATCGCTCGCGTCATTCGAGATCGAACGCTGCGCGAATCGCGTCGCTCAATGCCGACTCCTGGTCGGGTAGCAGGTAGCCGAGGTGACGCCCGAGCGTCGAGGTTGGCACAGTGAGGAGATTGTCACAGTTGACGATGCAGTCCTGGTGTGTTGAGCGCCACGGTGACCCTGGCCGAGCGGCAGGTCTCTTCGCCCACGGTCAGCCTGCGGACGCTCATTGCGGGCGACCGGTCGCCAGTGATCGGTCGTACAGAGATCGGTCTCGGACTACTCGGGGAGGAACTGGTCGACACGGTTGTGATCACCGTCGGTAACAGCCACGCCGATTCCTATCGGGGCCGGATGGGATCGCGGTGGTGCCGGCTGGGTCCGTGAATGTCGCCAGACCGACGCACACGCCTGGTGACCTGCGTGTTGCGTGAGCTGCCAAGAGGTACATCACCGGCTCGGCCAGGTCAGCGGGCGGAGCGCCACTCCGCGGTTCGCCGTGACCTACCGTGAGATGCATTGGGTGCACCGAGGAGGACCGAGGAGGGAGTCGATGGCAGCGACGGGGCGGACGACGATTGCGGGGGTGGCTAGCGAGATGGCCCGGTCGCTCGGCGCCGCCGAGGGAGGTGCGGGGGAAGCGGAGGCGCTGCGCCTTGCCTTCTCTTTCATCGAGAGCTTCGATCGAAGCGACGACGCCGAGCGCAGTCGCATGGTCGAGGAGGCACCGGTCCCGGTCGGTGACGCTCGCTTCGACGCGTTGCTCGCTGCCATAGCCGAGCACGTCTGCGCACGGACGTCTCTTCGACCGCCGGAGTGGACCGAGGCGCCCGGCCGGTTCCTCGACACGTGGTGGTTCGTCTCGGGGCTGCGTTCGCTGCACGCCGACGCGCTCGTGCACAGCCCGGTCTCGTTCTCCAGGCGGGAGGTGTTCATCACGGGCGGCGCCTTGGCGTACGCCTGAGCCGTGCTCCTCGACCGCGACGGCGTGTTGCGGGCTCTGCGCGCCCTCGATGAGGAGCTGGCTACGACGGGGACGCGGGCTGACCTGTTCGTCGTCGGCGGGGCTGCGATGGCGGTCGCTTATGACGCCCGGCGGGCCACGGTGGACGTCGACGCCGTCTTCGTTCCGACGCGTGAAGTCCGGCTGGCAGCAGGGCGGGTAGCGGAGCGGTTGGGCCTCGACCCCGGCTGGCCGGACGACGGAGCGAAGGCGTTCGTCCCGGGCGACGACCCGGATCGCATCCAGGTCTTCGAAGGCGAGTTCCTGCAGGTGGGTGTTGCTTCCGCTCGATTTCTCCTGGCGATGAAACTGCTCGCGGCGAGGGTGGAGCGCGACCAGGACGACATACGGACGCTGTACCGGCTGTGCGGGTTCGACTTAGCCGAAGACGGATTGAGGCTGGTCGAGTCCACGTACCCGGAGTACCTCATCCCCGCCGCGCACTCGGTTCACGCTCGAGGAAATGTACCCCCCGGCCGAGAGGCGAGGCGCCGGGCAGGGCTAGCTCGGTCGGCTGCCAAGTGCCGTAGCCAGAAACCCGCGCCCCGTCTCTGTTTTCAACCCGGATGCCAAGGTACCTTCGGGAACCGTAGGGATCATCATTGGGGCATCGCGCCGGGCATCTGAGCCAGTCAGGTGGCGCACGTGAATCCTCTCACCACGATGATATTGTTGTGACGGTGATCCCGCCGTTTGATCCGCTCACCGGCCGGCTGCCAGTCGGTGAGCACGAGGCCAGCTCGGACCAGCTGGGAGGAGGTCGTGGAACGCTTCGGATGGAACCGACACCGTCGACGGCTTCTCGACGGCGTCGCTGATGGCTTGGCTATTCTGGTCGCGGCCGGCTGTAAGCGGGTGTGGCTAAACGGCAGCTTCGTCTCAGACTGCGAGACCAACCATGATCAGCAACGAAGCCCATTACCGGGCCACCGTCGCCC
>JBOHDU010000374.1:0-9678 GCA_050700615.1 Nocardioidaceae bacterium | reverse complement strand
CCGGCTGACGGTCCGACGTCTGCCGGCGCCGCGGCTGACGCCGGCAGTCGGCCCAAGGTCAAGAAGAAGCGGGGCTTCTTCCGCCGGCACCTGGCGCTGACCTCGCTCGCAGTGATCGTGGTGCTCGTGGTCGGCGTTGCCGGCGGCTACGTGTGGTGGCTCAACCATCAGCTCAGCAACATCACCCGCTTCGACGCCCACATCAAGGTGGCTCCGTCGAAGAAGAACGGCGACAACAACCAGCCGCTCAACATCCTTCTGCTCGGCGCCGACAACGGAGCCAACGGCAAGTCGGTTACGCAGGACCTCAAGGACGGAAAATGGACGCCGGGCCTGCACCGATCCGACACGATCATCCTGGCCCACATCCCTGCCGACCGTAGCTCCGTGCAGCTCGTGTCGATCCCCCGCGACAGCTGGGTGAAGGTGCCGGGCGACCCGTACGCCGTCCATGGCCACGCCAAGATCAACGCGGCCTTCTCCTGGGGTGGCCCGACCCTGGCCATCAGGGTCGTGCAGGACCTGACCCATGTGCACATCGACCATGTGGCGGTCATCGACTGGAGCGGGTTCAAGGACCTGACCACAGCGCTGGGCGGCATCCCCGTCTACATCCCACACACCTTCTACGACGACTCCCAGAAGATCTGGTGGCGCAAGGGCTGGCAGACGCTCGAGGGTAAGCCGGCGCTGCAGTACGTACGCACGCGTCATGGCCTGGCTGCCGGCGACCTCGACCGGATCAAGCGACAGCAGAACTTCATGCGTGCGGTCATGGGCAAGCTGTTGTCGTCAGGCACCACGCGCAACCCCATCACTTTGGCCAGGGTCGTCGGAGTCATCACCCAGTACCTGACGGTGGACAAGACCTGGACCAACAGCGAGATCCGCGACCTCGCGCTTTCCATGCGCAACCTGAGCTCGGCCGACGTCACGTTCGTGACCGCCCCGGTCGCGAACCCCGCCGGCACGAGCTCTGACGGGCAGTCGATCGTGATCCTGGACCGGAAGAAGCTCAGAGAGATGATCCACGCTGTCGAAACCGACGAGCTGAACAAGTACATCGCCGCCAATCCAGGATCCAAGCTCCCCGGCAACACCCACGTTCGCTAGTGGTCACGACCGCTAGCGCTCACGAGCAAGGGGAGTGAGAGACCGGTGCCGATGGAGCGCGACGATCGCCCCTGGGGCTACTACCAAGTGGTCGACGAGGGACGGTCCTTCCGGGTGAAGCGGCTCTGCGTGCGCGCAGGACAGCGGATCAGCTATCAGCGGCACACGTCGCGCGCCGAGCACTGGTACCTCGTCGCGGGTAGCGGCGTGGCGACCATCGACGGAACCGATCTCCAGGTCGAGGCGGGTAGCACGGTCGATGTGCCGATCGGAGCCGCCCACCGGATCGCTAACACCGGTGAGGACGAGCTGGTGCTGGTGGAGGTGCAGACGGGCTCCTACTTCGGCGAGGACGACATCGAGAGACTGAGCGACGACTACGGCCGACCGGCCGTTGCCGACCCGCCGTCGCCCGGCTAGTGGCCGTGACCGGCAGGGGCGCGTGCCGGCTCACACAGTGACGTCGACCTCGACGATGGTGCCTCGTACGGCGGTCACCGCGGAGTCGACCGGGCTCACGGTCGGTGCCAGGGTCCGCAGCGTCCAGTCGCCGGGAGCGGCGAAGAACCGGAAGCGCCCGCTGGTGTCGGTCGGCACCTCGGCGGCGAACTCGCCGGTGCGGTCCAGCAGCCGGACATAGGCGCCGCTCAGCAGCTCACCCTCCGCCCTCACCACACCCTGGATGATCGAGGCCTTCGCCAGGTCGACCTGCTCGAGGCCGTGCCCGCCGACGGGGGATCCGCAGCTCATGCCGACACCCCACCCGGCTCGTCGCCGACGACAACCGGAACCCCGACCAACGAGCCGTACTCCGTCCACGACCCGTCGTAGTTCTTGACGTTGGGCTGGTCGAGCAGCTCGTGCAGAACGAACCAGGTGTGCGCGCTGCGCTCGCCGATACGGCAGTAGGCGATGGTGTCGCGGTCGAAGTCCACGCCCGCACTGGCGTAGAGGGACCTGAGCTCGTCGTCGGAGCGGAATGTCCCGTCGTCGTTCGCGGCCTTGCTCCAAGGGATGTTCGCCGCGGTGGGCACATGCCCTCCCCGCTGAGCCGACTCCTGCGGAAGATGGGCGGGGGCCAGCAGTCTGCCGGCGTACTCGTCGGGGGAACGCACGTCGACGAGGTTGAGTGACCCGATCGCGGCCACGACCTCGTCACGAAAGGCGCGGATCGACAGGTCCGGATCCTGCGCCGTGTAGCTCGTGGCCGGCCGCGAGGGGACCTCGCCGACGAGCTGGCGCGACTCGAGCTCCCACTTCTTGCGTCCGCCGTCGAGAAGCAGGACCCGGTCGTGGCCGTACAACTTGAAGTACCAGTAGGCGTAGGCAGCGAACCAGTTGTTGTTGCCGCCGTAGAGCACCAGTGTGTCGCCGTCACCGATGCCGCGACTCGACAGCAATTGCTCGAACTGCTGCCTGTTGACGAAGTCACGCCGTACCGGATCCTGCAGATCGTCCTTCCAGTGGATCTTGACCGCGCCACGGATGTGGCCCTTGTCGTAAGCGGTGGTGTCTTCGTCGACCTCCAGCAGGACGACGCTCGGGTCGTCGAGGTGGCCCTCGACCCAGTCTGCGCCCACCAGTACGGCGTCGCGGCTCATGTTGTTACCTCCGTGGGCGGGTCGCCCGCTTGTCGGGATCGTGCAGTGAATGTTGTGGTGTGGGGCGACCATGGGCTGCAGCACCTCGGAAGGCCGCCAGAAAGGCTTGGCGATCCCGCTAGGCCGGCGTCGAGCGATCTCGTGAGGTGGGCGTTGCTTGGCATGGGCGCTCCACGGGCTGGCACCGGGCGGGATAGGACAACGCGCTCTCGCGGGGTGGGACGTGGCCTCACCCGGGCGGACGGCCGGCTGCGAGAGGAGTCGAGGCGTTGCCGCGTCAGCCGGCCCGACACATCGCCGCCGCCGTGTGGCACAGGTCCACGGCGCGCCGCTTGGTCAGCCAGGTCGACTCCATGTCCCCAGCGTACGCGGGCGTCCGAGCCGAGCCGGGGTGAAATCTCACATTCCAAGATGCCGTCTCATGCCTCGCAAGGCGGCGCACAACGGTGGTGTGCGTCGGTCGCGGCTCAGCCACCGGCGAACGGCGGCAGCACCTCGATGACGTCGCCATCGGTCAGCGCCACCTGAGTCAAGTCGCTCGACCCGAGTGGCTTGTCACCCAGAAGCAGGGTGCTGATGGCGAGCACCCTGGCGAAGGCTGAGCCCTCCCCATGGCACCGCCGCGCGGCGGCGATCGCCTCGGCCACGGTCGCGCCCGCGACCCGGTCCTCGGGTCGACCAGCGGCCGCCTTGGCGGACGCCCAGTACCGCACGGTGACAGCGGCGGCGGCCGCCTCGCCGGACGTCGACGCTGCCTCGGGCCTGCCCATGTCCGGTATTGTCTCAACTGCAAAGGGGCCTGGGCGAATCCGCCTCGGGCCTCGCGTGCTTCCGGGGCCGACGGAGTCGGGTGCTGCCGACGCGACAGGAGGACTCATTCATGAGCAACCTGCTGCTGCTGACCAACACCCTGCAGTCGTCCACCGAGGTGATGCCGGCGCTCGCTCTGCTGCCCCACCAGGTGCGCATCCTCCCGGCGGAGGCGACGGTGCTGGTCGACTCACCCGACTGCGACGCCCTGCTCGTCGACGGTCGTGCGGACCTGGCCGCGGCGCGCGGGCTCTGCCGGTTGATTCGGACCACCGGAGTCGACGTACCGGTCATCCTGATCGTGACCGAGGGTGGGCTGGCGGTCGTTGCCGCCGACTGGGGGGTCGACGACGTCGTGCTCGACAGTTGCGGTCCGGCCGAGGCCGACGCCCGGCTCCGACTCGCGCTCGGCCGGATGGCGCTCGCCGCGTCGGGCGGCGATCCGGAGGGCACGCTGATCCGTGGCGGTGACCTGGAGATCGACGAGAGTGCGTACGCCGCGCGGATCGACGAGCGGAGCCTCGACCTGACGTTCAAGGAGTTCGAGCTGATCAAGTACCTCGCCCAGCATCCGGGCCGGGTGTTCAGCCGCCAGCAGCTGCTCCAGGAGGTCTGGGGTTACGACTACTTCGGGGGAACCCGCACGGTCGATGTGCACGTACGGCGGCTGCGCGCCAAGCTGGGCGCCGAGCACGATTCCCTGATCGGCACAGTGCGCAACGTCGGCTACCGTTTCGTGCTCCCGTCCGGCGAGGACTCCCGGGCCGGTGAAAGGGCACGCGGCGACAAAGATCCCTCCAGGTCGTTGTGACCCGCGACAAGCCTGAGATCGTCGCTCGGCCCAGGTTGTCCCAGCGTGATCGTGAATCGGTCGACGCCATCGAGTCGGCGGCAACCGAAGCCGATGGGGTATCACCGCTCGACGACCAGGTGCGGATGGACCTGCTGTACGGCGCGGGCCTGCACGCCGAGCATCTGCTGGCCCACCTCGGCGCAGGGCGAGATGTCCTCGGCTACGCCCATGTGACGCACGCGGCCGATGGCGACGATGCCGACACGGCGCACGTCGTCGTCCGCCCGGACTGGCGACGACACCACCTCGGCACTGAACTCATCGAGGTGCTGCTCGACGCCGCCGTGGGCAGCCGGCTACGCGTCTGGGCCCACGGCGATGGAGAGCCCGCACGCCAGCTCGGGCTGCACCTCGGCTTCACCCGAGTCCGAGACCTCTGGCAGATGCAGCGCTCGCTCTCGGACCCGCTCGACGAGGTGGCCACCCCCAACGGCGTGGCGCTGCGCACCTTCGTGCCCGGACGTGACGACTCGGGGTGGGTGCTGCTCAATGCGTCAGCCTTCCGCGATCATCCCGAGCAGGGCAGGCTCACCCTCGACGACCTGCACGAGCGGATGGCACAGCCCTGGTTCGATCCTGCGGGCTTCTTCATGGCTGAGCGATCGGGGGAGCTGATCGGATTCCACTGGACGAAGGTGCATCCTGCTTCGGGACTCGAGCCGCCGATCGGCGAGGTCTACGCCGTGGGCGTGGACCCGGCCACCCAAAGGCTCGGGCTCGGTCGGACGCTCACCCTGGTTGGCCTGCGCCATCTGCAGGAAGCCGGGCTCGACCGGGTCATGCTGTACGTCGATGGTGACAACAAGCCGGCCATCGCGCTCTATCGGAAACTCGGGTTCACCCGCTCGGCGGTTGACGTGATGTACGAGCGGTCCGCGCGCTGAGCCCCGATCCAGGCTGAGCCGACGGCCACCGGATGTTCACCTACGGGTGAGACGATGGACGACATGGCCGCAGAAATCGAGGAACCCGCGGAGCAGCGCGGCACCGCGTCGCCGATCTCGTTCACTGCGGCCGCGGTCCCGAGCGAGGCCGACCACGACGACGTCGTGACCCAGTCGGCGATCGACGACTCCTTCGACGTGGAGCCGTCGTACGAGCCGGAGGACGACGACCTCCCACCGCATCGCTTTCTCGACCGCGAGCTGTCGTGGCTACGCTTCAACGCGCGCGTCCTCGAGCTCGCCGAGGACCCCGACCTGCCGCTGTTGGAGCGCACGCGATTCCTGGCGATCTTCGCCAGCAACCTCGATGAGTTCTTCATGGTCCGCGTGGCTGGCCTGAAGCGCAGGTTGGCGGCCGGGGTCGCCGTACCGACCGTGAGCGGCATCATGCCTCGAGTCCTGCTGGACTCGATCTGGGACGAGGCGCAGATCCTCATGCAGCGCCACGGACGCTCCTTCCGCGAGGAGGTCCGCGGCGGGCTGTCGGCTCAGGGCATCCACCTGCTGCGATGGGAGGACCTGGAGCCCGACGAACAAAAGCAGATGGAGGTGCTGTTCACCGAGCGAGTCTTCCCGGTGCTGACGCCACTGGCGGTCGACCCGGCGCATCCGTTCCCCTACATCTCCGGCCTGTCACTCAACCTGGCGGTGATGATCGGCGACCCTGAGACCGGCAAGGAGCACTTCGCCCGCGTCAAGGTGCCGCCGATCTTCCAGCGGTTCGTGACGGTGGGGCGGCAGCGGTTCGTGCCGCTCGAGGATGTCATCGCGGCGCACCTCGACCAGCTGTTCCCGGGCATGGAAGTCCTGCAGCACCACGCGTTCCGGGTTACCCGCAATGAGGACCTCGAGGTCGAGGAGGACGACGCCGAGAACCTGCTCAAGGCACTGGAGCGTGAGCTGCAGCGACGGCGCTTCGGCCCCCCGGTCCGGCTCGAGGTCGAGGAGTCGATCGACCCACACGTGCTGGCGCTCCTCGTGTCCGAGCTCGACGTGTCCGAAACCGAGGTCTTCCATCTGCCCGGACCACTCGACCTCACCGGCCTGCACGGCATCGCGGACCTGGACCGCCCGGAGCTGAAGTACCCCGCGTTCGTGCCGCACACGCACACCCACCTCGCCGAGGTCGAGTCGGCGAGCCCGGCAGACATGTTCGCGGCTCTCTCACAGCGCGACGTGCTGGTGCACCACCCGTACGACTCGTTCGCGACGAGCGTCCAGCGTTTCCTCGAGCAGGCGGCGACCGATCCGCACGTCCTGGCCATCAAGCAGACGCTGTACCGGACGTCGGGTGACTCCCCGATCATCGACGCGCTCGTCGATGCGGCCGAGGCAGGCAAGCAGGTGCTGGTGCTGGTCGAGATCAAGGCACGCTTCGACGAGCGGGCAAACATCGGATGGGCCCGCAAGCTCGAGCAGGCGGGCTGCCACGTGGTCTACGGGTTGCTCGGACTCAAGACCCACTGCAAGCTCGCGCTGGTCGTACGTGACGAAAGCGCCGGGATGCGCCGCTACGCCCACATCGGCACCGGGAACTACAACCCGAAGACCGCCCGCCTCTATGAGGACATCGGGTTGCTCACCTCCAACGAGGTCATCACCGGCGACATCAGCAACCTGTTCAACAACCTGTCCGGGTTCGCCCGCCAACGTGACTACCAGCAGCTGTTGGTGGCGCCTGAGTCGGTGAGGAGCGGACTGCTCGACTCCATCAACCAGGAGATCGACCAGCACCTGGCCGGGCGGCCGGCTCGGATTCGCTTCAAGGTCAACGCCCTGGTCGACGAGGCTGTCATCGATGCCCTCTACCGCGCGTCGAAGGCCGGCGTCCGGGTCGACCTCTGGGTTCGCGGCATCTGTGGGCTTGAGCCGGGCGTGCCCGGCCTGTCCGACAACATCCGAGTACGCAGCATCTTGGGGCGCTTCTTGGAGCACAGCCGGATCTTCTGGTTCGAGAACGGCGGCGAGCCACGGGCCTGGATCGGGTCGGCCGACCTGATGCATCGCAACCTCGACCGCCGGGTCGAGGTGCTGGTACGCGTGCCGAGCACGAGCCAGGTGCACGAACTCGGCAGGCTGCTGGACCTCGGCTTCGACACCGGCACATCGTCGTGGTGGCTGGGGGCAGACGGCGAGTGGCGGCGCCACCATGTCGACGACGCCGGTGACCCGCTGGCGGACCTTCACGCCGTGCTGATCGCCGAACACCGGCGCCGACGCGAGGCAGCGTCGGCGGCCGCCCACCGCGGCTAGCGATCACGACCGCACATTCGTCCGGGCACTGCCGGACCCGGCGGTGCCTCGCTTGCGTTGGCGTCGTCGCCGACCAAACCCGGTATCGGCTTCCTCCGCCTTCTGGCGATGCACCCACCAGTTCTGCGGGCATACCCCGAAGAACTTACGGTCGTGGACGGTGATGCCGCCCTATCGAGCGAAGTGTTCAGCCGAAGTTCGCCCGAACCCGGCGTGGCTGAGGGCGCAATGGTCGCAGTGGCCAGATCTGTTGCGCGACACTGTCCACCGTGACGATCTCAGCTGTTGTGCGTGCAGCCGGCTGCGTGGTCTGGCGCTTCCGGAGCAATGGGCCGCAAGTCCTGCTCGTGCATCGGCCGCGTTACGACGACTGGTCGTTCCCCAAGGGCAAGCTCGGAAGAGGGGAGTCGCTGCTCGCCGCCGCGGTTCGTGAGGTCAAGGAGGAGACCGGGCTCTCCGTGAGCATCGGGGTGCGCCTTCCCGAGCAGCAGTACGCGCTGACGCGTGGTCAGAAGAAGACCGTGGCGTACTGGACCGCAAGGGCGAGCGTCAACGCGGACATCACCAGGTATCGACCCAACGACGAAGTCGACCGCATTGCCTGGACCTCGATCACCAAGGCGCTGCGTCGTCTGAGCTACCCCCACGACAAGGACCTGCTCGAGACGTTCGCCGGCACGTCATTCGACAGCTCACCACTGGTGATCCTGCGGCACGCCAAGGCTCGCAACCGATCCTCCTGGGCCGGCGACGACGGCGAGCGGCCGCTCCTGGCCGAAGGTAGGGCCCAGGCGCGCGCGTTGGTGTCTCTGCTCGGTGCCTACGACGTGCGCCGAGTCGTGTCCAGCGATGCAACACGCTGCATCGAGACGGTG
The DNA here is from genome assembly GCA_050700615.1 of Nocardioidaceae bacterium. Classification (GTDB taxonomy): domain Bacteria; phylum Actinomycetota; class Actinomycetes; order Propionibacteriales; family Nocardioidaceae; genus JBOHDU01. The sequence continues at coordinate 1,229 of JBOHDU010000374.1, read as the reverse complement.
CTCCCGTTCGTCGACGCGACTGGGGTGAAGCTCCGGCTCGAGCCGGCGATCTCAGAGGACGGTGATAACGCTGCCGCCGTGAGTCGACTCGTGCAGAAGGCGCTGGCCGGCTCACGACGCCTGGCCCTGTGCTCGCACCGACCGCTCCTGCCCGAGATCTTCGCGTCCCTCGGCCTTGACCCGGTGCCACTGCTACCCGGCGCCGTGGCCGTCGTGCACCGCAAGGATGGGGAAGTTGTCGCGTTGGAGACGCATCCGTAGAGGTCATCACCACGCGTGAGCGGTGTGCGCCTGGCCCTCATGGCAGGAAGAGATGAAGGATGAGGAACGCCGCGGCGGAGACGATCCCCGCACCAGGGAAGGTCAGCACCCATGCCCCCACGATGTTCCGCGCCACCCCCCACCGCACGGCGGACCTGCGCTTGGTTGCGCCGGCGCCCATCACGGCCGAGGTGATCACGTGGGTGGTTGAGACCGGGGCCTGGTAAAGGTAGGCCGTGATGTAGAGGATCGACGCCGCCGTGGCCTCCGCGGTGAAGCCCCGCGGTGGGTCCAGGTGGATGATGCGACGGCCCAAGGTGCGCATGATCCGCCAGCCGCCCGAGTAGGTCCCGAGCGAGATCGCCGAGGCCGCCGCCGCGATCACCCACCAGGGAAGCCCGTCACTGGACTTGGCGTAGCCCGCCGTGACCAGCGCGAGGAAGATGACGCCCATCGTCTTCTGCGCATCCTGGAGCCCGTGGCCGAGTGCCAGCGCCGATGCCGACACGGTCTGCATGAGCCGGAATCCTCGGCTCACCCTCCCGGGGTGTCGCCGTCGCAGCAGCCACATGAAGCCGAGCATCACGAGGAAGGCCAGGCAGAAGCCCACGACCGGCGACACCACCATCGGGAGCAGGATCTTCTCGTAGATCGCCTTCCAGGCGACCACGCTGCCCGCCGCAAGTGCCGCCCCCACCAGCCCCCCGATCAAGGCCTGCGAGGACGAGGACGGAAGGCCGAAGTACCAGGTGATCAGGTTCCATGCGATCGCGCCCACGAGGGCCGCGATGACCACCACGAGCCCGGCGCTTCCGTCCGGCGGAGTGATGACACTCTTGACGGTGTTGGCGACCTCTTGCCCGAGCAGAGCCCCGGCAAAGTTCATGACGGCGGCGAGCAGGAGCGCGATCCTCGGGGTGAGAGCGCGCGTCGATACCGAGGTGGCGATCGCATTGGCAGCGTCGTGG
>JBOHDU010000373.1:0-4444 GCA_050700615.1 Nocardioidaceae bacterium | reverse complement strand
GTCCAAGGCCGAGCAGGTAGTCGAAGTACTCGTTGCCGTCGACGTCGCGGATCCGCGACCCCGAGCCCTCGGCCATGAACGGCGGGTAGGGCGCCCAGCCGAAGCCGACCGTGCGGGCGCTGCTTCCGGCACCGGCAGGGATCGACCGGCTGGCCCGCTCGAATAGGGCGCGCGAGGTAGGCGTGCGCGCCGAGTAGGCGCTCTCGAAAGTCATCCCGCGCGTAACCTCTCAAGTGAGGGTGGACCGTGACTGGTCCTACTCATCATAATAGGTATGTTCCCTTGGAGTCCATCGTCATCCGAACACTCGAGTAGAGAGGTTCTATGGGCACCCGCAAGCGACCCACAGCGAACCGACCCGCGCCAAGGAGCGCGGCCCGAAGTGCCGGCACCCCCGCGACTCTGCTGGAGGCAGAGATCCGCGTGCAGCCAGAGGTTCTCGCCGCGCGCAGTGCACCCGGCATGGAGCCGGCTCGCCAGGTAGCGCGGCTGCTGGCTAGACCCGACGTCACCCACCTGGTCGTCGCCGCCCGTGGTTCCTCCGACAACGCCGCGCGTTACGCCCAGTACTTGTACGGACACCAGCTGCGACTTGCCACCTACCTGGCAGCCCCCTCGCTGTACGGCGACGGAGTCGGGCCGGCCCTGTCGGGGGCCGCGGTGATGGGGATCTCGCAGTCCGGCCAGTCCCCCGACGTGGTGCACGTGCTCGAGGTCGCGCGTTCGCAGCGGCGGCCGACGGTCGCCATCACCAACGACCCCGAGTCGCCGATCGCCCGCACAGCGGACGTCGTCGTACCGCTCCTGGCCGGCAGCGAGCTGAGCGTGGCGGCTACCAAGTCCTACACGGCGACGCTGCATGCCCTTGCACAGATCGCCGTCGCCGCTGGAGCGGATGGGCTCACCGACGGCCTGGCCCGGCTGCCTGACCTGATCGCACAGTCCGTGGACGCGGCCTTCACGCACATCAGCGGTTCGCTGCTGGCCCCCACGGCTGCGAGCACCGGGGAGCCGGTCGACGCCTCGATCACCCCGCCGCCAACGACCGCTGTCGGGCGCGGGACCGGGTTCGCCACTGCCGCCGAGTCCGCGCTGAAGATCCGGGAGGTGGCCGGTGTGCGAGCCGAGGCATACCCGGTGCCCGACCTGCTCCACGGCCCGGTCGCCGCCAACGGCCCCGGCTCCTTCTTGTGGATGATCGCCTCACCCAGCTACCCGGTCGCGTACTGGGAGGCCGTGGCGGCTCCGCTCGCGGCGGCCGGCGTTCGGGTCATCGCGCTGGCCGAGAAGGGCACCGGCGGGCTCACTGCCGACATCGTCCTCCGGTTGCCGCCAGGACTGCCCGCTTGGCTGTTCGACTTCGTCGCCGTGGTGAACGGGCAGGTCGCGGCGCTGCGGCTCGGTGAGCAGGCCGCGCTCGACGTCGACCACCCGCGTGGCCTCCGCAAGGTCACCCGCACCACCTGACTTTCCGCCATCTCCCGAGCGAACCGCACCCACCGCGATCCTGAGTTGGTGATCGCTTGTAACAGAGGAAGCGCGCGGCGTGCGGGGACGTCACGATGACTTCTCCAGCTGCGGGTGGTCGTTATGGTGCAAGGCAACTTCGTCGCAGGGAGAGTGGTCGACATGGGCAGGCTGGTAGTCACCGAGTTCATCTCGTTGGACGGGGTCTTCGATGACCCAGGGGGCAGTGAGGGCACCAAGAACGGCGGCTGGACCTTCACCTTCGACCGTGGCGATGACGGCGACCGGTTCAAGCTGGACGAGCTGTTGGCCGCCGACGCCCAGCTGCTCGGGCGCGTGACCTACGACGGCTTCGCTGCGGCCTGGCCGAAGATCCAGGATGAGGTCGGGTTCGCCGACAAGATGAACTCGATGCCGAAGTACGTTGTCTCGTCCACGCTGCGCGAGGCGACATGGAACAACACGACCGTCATCAGAGGCAACGTCTCCGAGGAGGTGTCCGCACTCAAGCGAAGGCACTCGGGCGACCTGTTGATCGCCGGCAGTGGCACCCTGGTCCGCGGACTGATGGCCAGCCGGCTGATCGACGAGCTCCGGCTCATGGTCTTTCCGATCGTCCTCGGTGAGGGCAGGCAGCTCTTCGGTCCGGCCACGGCCACCACCCGAATGACGCTCGTCGAGTCCAAGCCGGTCGGTCGCGACGGTGTCATGGTCATGACGTATGCGCTCGCTGACAAGGCCGCCGCCGGCTCAACCTCATCGGCCTGACCCACTCACGTACTCGGCAGCCGCCCTCCCCGACCGAACACCGGCCTTCGGGCGAGCCCCCGGGCGCGTCGGCTACCACCGGCCAGGTCACCATTTGGCCAGGGCTGAAATGTCCGTTTGGATGATCGTTCTGCGCAGCCCGAGCACGTACCGTGGTGGGTATGGCTGGGGGAGACATGCCCGTGGACGGGCTCCGCACTCTTCGGCCGGGCGCTCACCGCAGCCCGAGCCGCAAGATCAAGCAGATCCCTCCCGTCGATCCCACCATGACCCTCAGCGCGGCTGTCGCCCAATGGACATCGGAGGGTTGGCGTATCGAGTCCAGCGAACCCTTCGCCGTGACCATGGTCGAGGACCTGCCGGAGGGGCGACTTCCCGCACGAGGCGGCTTCATCCGAGACGCCCTCCTGACCCGGAGGCGGCCCAGGCGTGTCACGTTGTTGGTCGACGACATGGGCCTCGTCCGCACCATCGACTGACATTCCAGCCAGGCTGCCCCCGTCACCAGCCGTCTGGTGGCGAGGCAGGCTGGCTGCATCGGCGACCGAACGCCCTCCCCGCCGGCCCGCCCGCCTCGCCTGCAGAGCGGGTCTGGTCAGGTCTGGGACGCGACGAGGACACGGTCCTCGGGCACGCCGTCATCAGCCGTTGCCTCCGCGGATCGGCGTCCTGGCAGCGCGACCGCCGCGAACAGCGCGCCCGCGAGGCAGACTCCCGCAACCACCAGGCAGGAGGTGTGCAGGCCCGCGAGGAACGCGTCGTGCATCGCTGAGACGAGCTCCGGGTGAAGTTTGGTGATGCCCAATGCCGCGTTCACCGAGGCCGACGCTTGGTACAGCTGGGCGGCAGGCAGCTCGCTGAACGCGCCTGCGGCGAGACGGGAGGCGTACACCGAGGCGAACAGCGAGCCCACGACCGCGACGCCCAAGGTGCCACCGAGCTCCCGCGTGGCGTCGTTGACGGCGGACCCCACACCCGCCCTTGCGGGTGGCAGCACGAGGAGGATCGACTCGGTGGCAGGCGTGGAGATCAGGCCCATTCCCAACCCCATGAGCACCATCTGCGGCACGATGATCCCGACGTAGGGCGTGTCCGCCTGAGTCGTGGAGATCCAAGCGAACGCCAGCCCGAAGAAGACCATCCCGGTGGTCACCACGAGTTTGGTGCCCAAGCGCGGGGCCAGCAGTGCCCCCACGACCGACGCCACACCGATACTGACCGCCACGGGCAGCGTCCTCGCACCTGCGGACAACGCGTCGTAGCCGCGGATCAGCTGGAAGTACTGGGTCACCAAGAAGATGAAGCCGAACAGGGCGAAGAACGTGATCGTCACGGCGCCGCTGGCCGCGCTGAACCGCCGGTCACGAAACAGGCTGAGATCCATCATCGGCGAGTCGGCGGCTCGTTCGACCTTGACGAACATGGCCAGCAGCGCTGCCGTCCCAGCGAAGCCGAAGAGTGTGGCAGCGGAGCTCCATCCCCGGGTCGGTGCCTCGATGATCGTGTAGGTCAGCAGGCCCAGCATCGCAGCCGAGCACAGCAGCCCGATGCTGTCCAGCCGCGGAACACCGAGATCGCGTGACTCGGGCACGAGCGCGAAGGCGAGGCCGGCCGCAAGCAATGCCACCGGTGTGAGGGCCAAGAAGACGCTTCCCCAGTAGAAGTGCGTGAGCAGGAATCCTCCGACGACCGGGCCACCGGCAACACCCAGTCCGACAACCGCTCCCCAGACACCGAGTGCAGCTGCCCGCGGCTTACGCTCGCGGAAGGTGTTGCTGATGATCGACAGGGTGGTCGGGAAGATCAGTGCGGCGAACGCACCCATCCCGACGCGCACTGCGATGAGAGCATCGGGGCTGCCGACGAAGGCGCCAACAGCGCTCGCAGCAGCGAAGCCCAGCAGCCCCATGATGAGGGCGGGCCGCCGACCGATGCGGTCCGAGACGCTCCCGGCCGCAAGCACGAGCGCGGCGAAGGCCAGGTTGTATCCGTCTACGATCCACTGCAGCTGGCTGGTGCCTGCCGCCAACTCCCGGGACATGCTTGGCAACGCCACGTTGACGATCGTGGTGTCGAGGTTGATGGCGAGGACCGCGGTGCAGACGGTGATCAGGATGGCCAGGTTCTTGCGCACGTGACGACCTCTTGAATGTTGACACTGACAACAGCCAAGGAAAGCATGGTAAGTTACCGTTGTCAACATTGGATT
>JBOHDU010000372.1:0-8368 GCA_050700615.1 Nocardioidaceae bacterium | reverse complement strand
ATCATCGGGACTCCCTCGATCGCGTCGATCGCCAGCAACGAGTGGTTGGTGACGATGAGCTGGGATCGGTGCGCTCGCTCCCGGGCTCGCTCGGCGAAGCACTCCAGCCCGTAAGGGCACTTCGCGGCCGTCAAGCATTCGCGATGGTTGACCGAGACCTGGCGCCAGAGGCGGTCCGTGTGGGGCGGCGCGCTGTCACGGTCGCCGGTGTCACCGGCGGCCGACGCCTTCTCGGCCCACTCCCGGAGCCTGAGCACCTCCGCGCCAAGGCTTCCTTCGGGCAGCTCGATCAGCGCACCTTGGTCGTCAGGCACGCCGTCACGGATCCGGTGCAGGCAGGCGTAGTTGCTTCGGCCCTTGAGCACGGCGTAGGACGGGTGCTCCCCCAACACCTCCGACGTGGCGTCGAGCATGGCCGGGATGTCGCGCTCCACGAGTTGATGCTGCAGCGCCAGTGTGGCCGTGGCGACCACCACCCGCTCCCCGTGCAAGATGGCCGGCACGAGGTAGCCCAGGGACTTGCCTGTGCCCGTTCCCGCCTGCACGAGGAGGTGCTGGCCTGACTCCATCGAGGCTCGCACCGCGTGCGCCATCTCGATCTGACCTGACCGGTCCTCCCCACCGAAACTGCTGACGGCTGCGTGCAGCACCTCGTCAACGGAAGGCGGGCTGTCGGTCACCGCACGAGGCTATCCCGAGGCACCCGACATCACGGCCAGGTCGGACGGTTCGGCGCGGAGCCGAGGCGAGGCTCAGCGTTGTGAAAGGGCCGCGGCCGTGCTCGTCTTGGGCTGCAGCCGAAGCGAGCATGCACACTGCTGGCCCTGCGGCGCTGGTCGCGGGTCGCGAAGGCAGACCTGGACGTAGTGGTATCCGGCTGGCGCCGGTCCGCTCAGCTGAGGAGCGGACGACGACGTGGCGCTCGAGTCGCTAGCGCCGAACAGAAGCAGGCCGCCGGCCATAGCCAGCACCGAAACCCCCACCCGCCAACGAGCCCCTGCATACGCGCGCATCATGTGCGGTCTCCTCAAGCAGAACCGGTTCCCACCGTACGCTCGGCTGACGGGCCCGCGCCAGCACCCGGGCATGGTTCTGTTCCCGAGTTGAGCCGGGCTCGGCCCGGATCAGACACGACCCCGCACCCGCGACTACCCCACCTCACGAACCGCCCAAGGACTGAGCAAGCGCCGCGTCCGTCGCTGCCTCAAACGCCACTTCGCCCGCCAGACCTACCGACACCTCGCAGCAACAGGGGTCGACAACCCATAGGAGCGTCTCAGAAGAAGTCGTGGAAGAAGCTCAACACGAGCGGCAGCACGAAGCCCGCCAGGATGGCCCAGGCCACGACACGGTGTGAGAGCTTGGCAGGATTCAAAGAGCCTGCCAGGGCGACCATCGCACCCTCTTCGGTGTTCCGGTCGAGCCCCATCTGCCGGGCATCGGGGGGTATCCCCCGGTTGGCGAGTCCCAACTCGGCCAGCGGGCGAAGCTCCTCCGGTTCGAACTCGTCCTCCGGCCAGCCTTCCATGAGCCGATGCTACGCCGAAGGCTGGCGGGCGCCAGAGGATTCTCCGCGCGATCAGCGCGGCCGAGCTTCTGTCAGTGAGCGGTCGGGTGGGTCGCGAACTGGGTGAGCTCTCCGGCCAGGCTCGGGTGGACGCGTGCGCGCACGAGCGACCCGTTGCCGTTGTGCTCGGTGGCGAGCACCTGACCGTTCTCGTGGATCTTGTTGACAAGGTCACCCCGCGAGTAGGGCACCAGCACCTCTACCTCGACCGAGGGGCGCGGGAGGTCGGCCTCGATGGCGGCCAGCAGCCTGTCAACGCCCTCGCCCGTGCGCGCGGAAACGGCGACCGAATGTGGCTCCCGGGCCAACAGCCCGGCAACCACGAGTGGGTCAGCGATATCCGCCTTGTTGACCACGATCAGCTCCGGCACCCGCCCGGCCCCGATCTCGCCGAACACCCCACGCACCGCGGCGACCTGCCCTTCTGGGTCTGGGTTCGCCCCGTCGACGACGTGCACGACGAGGTCGGCCTCGGACACCTCCTCCAGTGTCGAGCGGAAGGCCTCGACGAGCTGGTGCGGCAGATGACGCACGAAGCCGACGGTGTCGGACAGGGTGTAGACGCGCCCGTCGGATGTGGTCGTACGACGCGTGGTCGGGTCGAGCGTTGCGAACAAGGCGTCCTCGACGAGCACGCCGGCGCCGGTCAGCGCGTTGAGCAGGGAGGACTTTCCGGCGTTGGTGTAGCCCGCGATCGCCACCGCCGGGATCTCGCGGCTCACCCGCACCGCCTTCTTGGTGGTGCGAGCGGTCTGCATGTGCTTGAGCTCACGGCGAAGCTTGGCCACTCGCGTGGTGATGCGTCGCCGGTCGGTCTCGAGCTTGGTCTCGCCCGGCCCGCGCCCACCGATCCCGCCCCCTTGCACGCCGACGCGTCCACCGGCCTGTCGGGAGAGGTTGCCGCCCCAACCACGCAGCCGTTGGCGAAGGTACTCCAGCTGCGCGAGCTCGACCTGGGCCTTGCCCTCCTTCGAACGGGCGTGCTGGGCGAAGATGTCGAGGATGAGCGCCGTGCGGTCGACAACCTTGACCTTGACCCGGTCCTCGAGGTTGCGCAGCTGGGACGGGCTGAGCTCCCCGTCGCAGATGACGGTGTCGGCGCCCGTCTCGGCCACCACAGTGCGGAGGTGGTCGACCTTGCCGGGGCCGACATAGGTGGCCGGATCGGGCTTCTGCCGGCGCTGTGATAGGGCGTCAAGGACCTCCGAGCCGGCCGTCTCGGCCAGGAGCTTCAGCTCGGCCAGCGAGTTGTCGGCATCCTCGACCGTGCCCTCGGTCCACACTCCGACGAGCACGACCCGCTCCAGCCGCAGCTGCCGATACTCGACCTCGCTGACGTCCTCGAGCTCGGTCGACAGCCCGGCGACACGCCGCAGCGCATTGCGCTCCTCGAGCTCGTAGTCCCCCTGACCGAAAACGTCCTCGCCGTCGCTTCCCCGCTCCTCGCCCGCGGTGAAGTCGCGGTTGAGCGTGATCGAGCCGTCGCCCACGTCGTCGAGGGGGTCACGGAAGGTCGGCTCGCCGGCGTGCTCAGGCGTCTCTTGACTCATATTGGCTCCAGGGTACGTCGCGGGCGGCCGTGGGCTCGACCCGTTTATCCGCAAACTCCGCGGCCCGGCTCTTGGTCGAAACGGCCCCCGGTCGAAACGCGACCCGGCCTCGCGCGAGCGGTGCTGTTGGTCAAGCGCGCTTGGAGGTCGGCCAGGAGCGAGAGACGGCGTCCAGCCCGGCGACGAGCACCGACAGGCCGAATTCGAACCGGTCGTCACCCTCACCTGCGGTCAATGCGACGGCGCTGGATGCCAGGTGCGGGAACCGATCGGCCGGCACCGACTCGAAGTACTCCCGCAGTCTGATGGCGAACTCCTCGGCCTCCTTGGGGTCACCCTGCAGGTAGAGGCTCTCCTCGAAGATGATCGCGGTGACGTACAGCGGAAGCAGGTCGCAGGCCCAGGCAGCCACCTGCTCCTGGAGGCCGCCGGCGAGCATGATGGCCAGCAGCGAGTCGGTCGTGCGCAGCGCGTTCTCCCCGGTGGGCACGTTGGCCATCGCGGCTCGGGCGGACCCTGGGTGCCGGCGCATCGCCGTGGCCAGCCCGCGCGCACACTCCTTGACCTGCTCCTGCCAGCGCTCGGGGTCGGCGTCGGGAACCGTCACCTCAGCGGCGATCCGGTCGACGATCAGCTGGTCGAGCTCGCGCTTGCTGTCGACGTGTGCGTAGAGCGAGGCCGGCCCGGTCCCGAGCTCCTGCGCGAGTCGACGCATGGTGACCGCGTCGAAGCCCTCGGCGGCCATCACCTCGAACGCCTTGTCGACGATCCGCTCGACGCTCAGCGGCTGCTTGGCGCGCCTGCGCTGTCGCCCCCTGGCCTTGCCACGCGATGGCGGCTCCGGCAGGGAGGAGGAGTCTTCACGGCTCATACCGACCATGGTACTTGACACGAACGCTGTTCGCGTGTAGAACGGCGTTCGTAATATTTCGAACATCGTTCGTAAACACGTACGGCGTTCGATCCGGCCGGATCCGGTCGCACCAGGCCGACCGACGACCCCAGGAGATCCCATGTCGCAGGACACCCTGACGCCACCCCCCACCTCCGCGGTACGAGGGGCCGACGAGGCACTCGGCCTTCCGCACCGCTGGATCATCTTGTTCCTCGTTCTGGCCGCCGAGGTTGTCGACCTGGTCGACTCCACGATCGTCAACATCGCCGCGCCGTCGATACGCCGCGAGCTCGGCGGCAGCGACTCCACCATGCAGTGGTTCCTCGCCGCGTACACGCTGGCGTTCGCGATCGGGCTGGTCACCTCGGCCAGGATCGGGGACATCGTCGGTCGCAAGACGATGTTCTTGATCGGCATGGGTGGCTTCACCTGTGCCTCGCTCCTGAGCGGGTTGGCGATGTCGCCGGAGATGCTGATCGGGACCCGCACCATCCAGGGGCTGTTCGGTGCGGTGATGATCCCGCAGGGACTGGCCATCATCAAGGCCGCGTTCCCGCCGAAGGAGCTCGGTAAGGCGTTCACGATGTTCGGTCCCGTGATGGGCCTGGCCGCTGTGCTCGGGCCGGTGATCGCCGGCGTGCTGCTCAACGCCGACCTCTTCGGCACCGGCTGGCGGATGATCTTCTTGATCAACGTGCCGGTCGGCGTCCTCGCCTTCGTCGAAGCGGTGCGCTACCTACCGACACTGCGACTGCCCGGTCAACGTGTGCGCCTCGACCCGCTGGGCACCGTGCTGATCACCGTCGCCTGCGCCCTGCTGATCTACCCACTGGTGCAAGGCCACGAGCTGGGTTGGCCGTTGTGGACCTTCGCGATGATCGCCGGATCGCTGCTCGTCTTGGCTCTCTTCGGGCTCAACGAGCGACGGTCGGCAGACCCGCTGATCGAGCCGACCCTGTTCCGCAACCGCGCCTTCACCGGCGGTCTTGCGGTCATCATGACGATGTTCGTGGCCATGATGGGCTTCATCCTCGTCTTCAACCTGTTCACCCAGCTCGGCCTCGGCTACAGCCCGCTGCGCGCCGGTCTGGCCATGGTGCCCTGGGCATTAGGCATCTCGATCGGCGCCGGCCTCGCCGGTGCCTGGCTTGGCCCGAAGTACGGCCGCAAGGTTCTGCACGGCGGTCTACTCGTGGTGTCGGTTGCCATGGTGGGCGTCTGGTACACCGTGCACAGCCAGGGCGCCGGGTTGACCGTGTGGGACCTGGCTCCGGCGATGCTGGTCGCCGGGTGTGGGAGCGGGCTGGTGTTCGCGCCGATGTTCGACATCATCTTGGCCGGTGTCAACGAGCGTGAGGTCGGCTCGGCTTCCGGCGTGCTCAATGCGTTCCAGCAGTTCGGTGGCGCGCTCGGCGTCGCCGTCGTCGGCACCTTGTTCTTCGAGCTGCTGCCGCACCACCTGTTCGTCGGCTCGATGGAAGCAGTGACTATCACGTCCATGGCGTTGTTCCTCGTCAGCTTCGCCTGCGCCTTCCTCCTGCCGAAGTACGCCCGCCCCCAGGAATTGGGCCACTAGTGTTCTGCGGCGGAAGATCGGTGCAGGGCACTGCTGTCCTGCACCCATCGTTCACACCATGTCTCGGGGCCCGCCACCACCGCACCGGTGGTTTAGCGGAGTCGACCGGACAGCGCCCGGAGCCCGTCGCGATGCGGCGGATAGGTTCAGACCATGCCGACCCCCAGATCGCAGCCGCCTCTGCTGCGCGTGCTCGGGTTGCAGCGCACATTCGGCGACCTGCAAGCGGTGCACGACTTCGACCTCGAGGTGATCGCCGGCCGAGCGATCGCGCTGGTCGGTCCCAACGGCGCCGGCAAGTCCACCGCCTTGCGCTGCATCGTCGGCGCCGACGAGCCAAGCTCGGGCACGATCGAGCTCGACGGTAAGCCGCTCGACGAGCGGTCGGTGACCGTACGACGCGACCTGGCCGTGGTGATGGACGATCTCGACTTCTTCCCTGATCTGACGGTCGTGGAGCACTTGGACCTGTTGGCGCGGGCGCACGGGGTCGAGGACGTCAACCCCCTCGTCGACGCCGTGCTCGCCGACGTGGGCCTCGTGCCCCAGGCCGCTCAGCTGCCCGGCACTCTTTCCTCTGGCCAGCGCAGACGGCTGGGGCTGGCGACCGCGTTCGTCCGCCCGCGGCGGTTGCTCGTGCTCGACGAGCCCGAGGACCGACTCGACGAAGCCGGGTTGCGGTGGCTCGCCCAGCGACTCATCGAGGAGAAGAGACAGGGCCTGGGCGTGCTCATCGCCAGTCACGACCCCTATCTGGTCGAGACGGTTGCCGACGACGTACACCACCTCGAGCCATTCGGGTGAGGACCGCGGACGCCGAAGTACGCGAGCTGCGTGCCTTGATGCGCGGCTGGCGTCGGGCTCGAGCCGAGGTCCGCCTGGTCGACGCGTTCTCCGACGCCTACATCGCCATCTTCGCCGCCGCGATGCTCGGCGCCATGTGCGTCAACCTGGTGCTGACCGCGCGTTCGGCGATCGGGTCCGGGTGCTCCACGGTCGGCTGCTCCGTCGCGCGCGACACCCTCCCGTGGGTCAGCGCCGTCGCTCTCCTCACCGCCGCCCTGGTTGCAGCTTCGCTGCTCGGTCCGCTGATGGTGTCGCCCGCCGATGGCACCTGGCTGCTGCCGGCGCCGATCAGCCGGGCAGCCCTGCTCGGCCCGCGGCTGACACGCGTCACCGCCGTCGCCGTCGCGGCCGGCGTGGTGGTCGGAGCACTGCTGGCCGGACTGGCCGGCTACCCCGTCTCGGTCGTCGTCGCGTTCACAGCGTTGCTCGCCGGCCTGTGTCTCGCCGCCGCAGGCTTCTCGGCCGTCGCTCAGTCCCGGTGGCTGCACGCCACGGGTGGCATTGCACGGGTGCTCGCCGGACTGCTCTGGGTGTGGCTGGTGCTGCTCGCGACCGGCGCGACCGCTGCCGTGGGCCGCCCGACGCACCGGACCGCCGTGGGCCTCACGGTGGCCGCCGTCATCAGCTGGCTCGCGGGCGCCGGCCTGTTCGTGACCGCCCGCGTCCACCTCCCCCGCATGCACCGGGACCGGTTGATGCCCGGCGGCGTGCTCTTACCCAATCTTTCCGGCGCGCTGGCGAGCCTCGACCCGGCGCTCGTCTTCGACATCCTGGTTTCCCGCAAGTGGCGATCGCGTGCCACCGTCCGGCCGTACCGGGGCGGCCCCCGTGGGGCGTGGGCCCTGGCGTGGCGAGACCTGATCCGGTTGCGCCGCTCACCCGGCTCGGTCGTCATCCTGACCGCAGCCGTTGTCGTGCCGTACGTCGGCAGCACGCTCGGTCTCGGGAAGGTCGACGCACCCCTTGCCGCTCTCACGGCGTTCCTCGCCGGGCCGAGCCTGTGCACCTCCTTGCGTGCGCTGTCCGCGACCGAGGGCCTGCTCCGCTGCTTGCCGATGCCGGGTCACATCGCTCGCTGGGCCTGCGTCGCCGTCCCCGGCCTCTGTCTCGTTTGCTGGGGGCTCGCGACCGTGCCGGCCTTGCACGACGCCGATCTGGCGGACACCTGGTCGAACACCGTGATCGTCGCGGTCGCAGTAGGAGTTGCCGCAACCGCCTCGACGGTCCGCTGGATCACCGCCGCGCCGCCGAACTACGCTCTTCCGATGGTCTCCTCGCCCGGCGGTGCGATCCCACCGGGTCTCTTCACGAGCGCGGCCCGGGGCTTCGACGTGCTGCTGCTGACCACGGCGTCGTTGCTCCTCTTCTCACCGGCGAGCGGTGCCGTCGTATCCCTGCTCGCCTCAGCCGTCGTGCTGGCAGTGGTGCTCAGACCACGGACTTCCGTCTACGGCTGAATCGACCCCGGCGCAGCCCGTGGTTTCGTTGCGCCGCCGACTCTCACTAGGTCAGCCGGTGTAGACGCCCTCTGCCACCAGCACAGCTGCGCCCTTCAGATGGACGTGCTTGTCCTCGGTCCAGGTGACCTCGAGCCGCCCTCCGGGAACCGTGACGACGTACGACGACGGCAGCGCCGCGCCTGGTGGGCCCGTGACGTGCTCGCGCTCGATGTCGGTCGTGACGGCCGCGACGACCGCCGCGCACGCCCCGGTGCCGCACGACTGGGTCTCGCCGACCCCGCGCTCGTAGACCCGCATCGCCAGGTGTTCGTCGCCGCGGCGTGCGACGAACTCGATGTTGACTCCGACCGGGAAGTCCTCGGCGTCGAAGCCTGGCTGAGTGCGGAGGTCGCCGACCTCGTCGAGGTCGTCGAGGAACACCACCGCATGCGGGTTGCCCATGTCGACGGCGAGGGCCTGGTACGTCCGATCGCC
>JBOHDU010000371.1:0-2515 GCA_050700615.1 Nocardioidaceae bacterium | reverse complement strand
GCACTAGCCTGCCACGTCCTTCGCCGCTACTCCCAGCCTGCCGAGGAGGCTGAACCTCCAGGGTCGCCGACAGCGCGTCCGGCTGGGTCAGCCGACCGCTCGGGCCGCGATGGGACCACGTCTACGGGGGCAGACTCCGGCTGCCGGGCCAAGTCAGGCCGGGGCTCGAGCCCTGGTCCGGGTTACGACGGCGGCTGCAGCCGCGATACCCGGAGCGCGAGGCTTGTCTGGGCCGCACGACACAGCTCTCGGGTCTGAGCCAGCTGAGCGCGGCTGAGCGGGGCCAGGTAACAACTAGGTAACTTCAGCCCCAGCGACCCCACCAGTCACAGACCTGCCGGCCCGATCTGGGGTAGGCACGAGTGATGGGGTCATCGCCGATGAGCCGGATCAGGGGCGCTTCCACGCACCCGACGTCAACCCTGGAACGCGACTGCCGGCCGCGGGCAGGCCGGGTGTCGATCGCCGCAGTCGTACCGCTGGCACTGCTGTTGGCGGGCGGGCACTACGTCGTCCGGCCGGGCGACACCGTCAGCGAAATCGCCGTCGCCAGGCACACCAGCGTGACCGCGCTGGTGCGGGTCAACCACCTGCCCGCGGGTGGCGACCTCATCTACGCCGGCGAGACGATCACGATCCCCCGGCACCACCGGCATGCCCACTCCCACCGACGTCATCTTCGCCCCCACGGGAGCCGGAAGCACCACCTGCAGCGGCGTCATCACGCCCATCGGCACGCACACCGCGCTCGCCCGGTGGTGTACTACCACCACCATCCACGGCGCTTCGTATGGCACACGGTCGAACGCGGGGACACGGTGACCGGTCTGGCCGTGCGCTACCACGCCTGGGTCAACGAGATCCGCAGCATCAACCACCTTGATCCCGCCGCCACGATCAGAGTCGGCGAACGGCTCGAGATCCCCGTCGTCGTGGCGGCCGATCACAGCGCCGGACGGCACCATGCACGACGCCACCATCACCCCCGCCACCAGGTGCGCCGGCACCACGCCCGACACCACCACCGCCGCCACGTACACCCTCACGCGCGACACCACCATCGCCGGCACCTTTCCAGAGGCCAGGTCGAACAGCGCGCGATCGCCCGGCTGCACCTGTCGAACCCAACGCCGCATCGGGTCCGGCGAGCGATCCAGCACGTCGCCTACTACCAGGGAGTCGACCGGGAGCTGGCGTTGGCAGTCGCCTGGCAGGAGTCCGGCTGGCAACAAGATCACGTATCGACGTCCGGGGCGATCGGAGCGATGCAGGTGATGCCCTACACCGGGCGCTGGGTATCCGAGCTGGTCGGCCACCGGCTCCCCCTGCGTCGGCTGCACGGCAACGTGATGGCCGGTGTGGTCCTGCTGCATGAGCTCACCAGCATGGCCAGAACCCGGGTAGCCGTTGCCGGTTACTACCAAGGGCTGATCTCGGTGCGCCTGGGGGGAATGCGCGCCGACACCCGGCATTACGTGGCCAACGTCATGGCGCTCAAGGCCGCGATGGATCGGGGACACTACCCACGCTGAGCCCACTCACCGACCGCATCCGCGGCGCCCTACCGGCGGCCCTCTTTTGTCCGCCTGACCGCGCCCGCGAACGGCTGCCCACAGGCCGTCGTGAGGCCGCAGGGGTGCTCCACGCGAGTGTGCCAGCCAGCCGAAGGAACGGCTGGGCCCGGCCTGCCGCTGCGGCGGCGAGGCTAACCAACCAGCCCGGATCGTCTCCGTAGACTCCTAACGTGGACAAGTCTGCCTTCGCCGACCCGCTGGTCGGGCGTCTGCTCGACGGGCGTTACCGAGTGGAGGCTCGGATCGCGCGTGGCGGGATGGCGACGGTCTATGAAGCGACCGACCTGCGGCTCGACCGCAAGGTCGCACTCAAGGTGATGCCGCACGCGCTCTCCGACGACCAGTCCTTCAGCCAACGGTTCGTGCGCGAGGCAAGAGCCGCCGCCAGGCTGGCTCACCCCAACGTGGTGGCGGTCTACGACCAGGGTGAGGACGCCGGCGTTCTGTTCCTGGCGATGGAGTACGTCGACGGCCGCCACACACTACGCGACGTGATCCGCGACGAGGCTCCGTTGTCACCAGGCCGGTCGGTCATGATCCTCGAGGAGATCCTCAAGGCGCTCTCGGCGGCCCACGAGTCCGGCATCGTGCACCGCGACATGAAGCCGGAGAACGTCCTCATCAGCCCACGAGGTCAGATCAAGGTCGCCGACTTCGGTCTGGCCCGAGCCATCACCTCCGCGACGGCTGCCACGGCGACCGGCGGGGTCCTGATGGGCACCGTCTCCTATCTGCCACCCGAGCTTGTGACCGACGGCACCGCCGATGCCCGTTCCGATGTCTACTCCCTCGGTGTGCTGCTCTTCGAGATGCTGACCGGTACCAAACCGCACTCCGGCGAGAGCCCGATCCAGATCGCCTACAAGCATGTGCATGATGACGTCCCGGCCCCATCGTCGCTGGTTACCGGGATCCCGCCGTACCTCGACGCCCTCGTAGCC
>JBOHDU010000370.1:0-2949 GCA_050700615.1 Nocardioidaceae bacterium | reverse complement strand
TTGTCGTCGAGGCCGTAGGTGACGACCGAACCGAACGGCGTGCCCGCCGGCTGAAGGGCGATGGTCGACAGCGTCCCCCGGGTCTGGGTGGCGACCAGCGTTCGGGCCCGTTCGGCGTGGGTCGGCTCGGGCGGCGCAGGCCGGGCCGAGGTGGCGTCCCGATCCGGCTCGGCAGGTTCCCGCCCGGGGATGATGTGCCCGCTGCTCATGGCGTCCGTCCTAGCAGACCGGTGCCCTCCGCGCGGTTCGTATGACTCGCGCCACGCGACGGCCACTACCGCTCACTCGGGTTCACGCCGCGACACGAACTCTTCCCCCCTACGTGATCGAGGCATAGACGCCGTGAAGTAGCCCACCGGCTGGGAATGGTCCCCGAGTCTCGGCCGGAAGGTGCCCCCGACCGCGTGCCCCGAGTCACCGTGCACAACCGTCACCGACCGGCGGGACGATGACGCACCTGCAGCGCTTCCCGACGCTGGTTGTCGTCGATGCGCAGCGCGTCGTCCGACAGGAATATCGCTCGAGCTTGCTCAGTCAGACGCAACGCGAACAGCCCGCGTCAGGTCGGGGGAGCCGCAGAGCTCCGGATGCAGGATCTGGCCCACCAGCTCGGCGCCATCGACGAGCCGGGGCCCAGGCCGCACGAAGTAGGAGTCGGCGTCGACCGCCCACACGTCGGCGTCGTCAGGGAGTCGTCGGTCCGCCACTATTTCGGCAGCGTGCTCGTAGGCGGGTCCAAGGTGGTACCCGCACGGTGCGACGATCACTACCTCGGCCACCGCCGTCGCTACCGCGTCCCAGTTGAGTCGCTGCGAATCGGCGCCTGCATTGCCCATCACCGGTCGGCCGCCACCGGCGCTGACGAGGTCGGGGACCCAGTGTCCGGCCGAGAAGGGCGGGTCGGTCCATTCCAGCACCAGCACCGCTGTGCGCGGCGCGCTCGACACGACGCGACCGAGGCTGTCCAGGCGGCCCCGCAGCGAGCTCACGAGTTCTCTGGCCTCAGCCTCTGCGCCGAGCGCGGTGCCGACCTTGGCTATAGAGTCGAGGACCGCATCCAGGGTCATGGGGTCCAGTGTCACCACCTGCGCGGCGCAGCCCAGGTGAGCCAGGGCGTCATCGACGCGGTGAACGTCGACGGCGCACACCGCGCACAGGTCCTGGGTGAGCACCACGTCCGGGTCGAGATCTGACAAAGCGCCCTCGTCGAGACGATAGAGATCCTCACCTGCCGCTATCCGCGCTGATACGACTGCGTCGATCTGGCGAGAGCTCAGACCCTCAGGCAGCCCTGAAGTCGACACGATCAGTCGGTCGCGGGCGGCGGGGGGAAAGTCGCACTCGAAGGTCACCCCAACCAGCTCATCACCCCGACCCAGCGCGAACACGATCTCGGTGGCCGACGGCAACAGCGACACTACCCTCACCGCCGCAGATCGTACGCTGTCCGTTGTGCTGCGGGATGACCGGTCCCCGATCAGATGATTAACGCCAGCTCGAAGCGGGGATCCCCCCGTCGTGTGCTTTACCGGCTAGTGAGGGTCAGACATCGAGCTTGCTCTTCGCGGTGCAGATCGCGAGATGAGCCTCTAAGATTGCCTCCCGGGCCGCCGGCGACACCCCGGTGTCCGCCTCTGCTGCCGCCTTGGCGCTGTCGCCTGCCTGCTCGAGTTCGATTACAGCTACGCGTTCGTCGGAGTATGCAACCGCCTTGTCCGCCTTGTTGGCGAACTCCGCGACCACCGCCAGAAGCACCGGTGAGGCTCCCTTGTCGCCCTCAACAGCCTCGCGGGCGCTTTCGATCTTGGCTCGAGCTGCCTGGAGCCGCTCTGCGGTTGTCGTCACAGGAGAAGCCTACGCGGAGCGCCTCCAGGATGCCGACGAGTCGCCGGTTCTGTCGCGATGCTGAGATCTTCGACGCGGTCAAGGGGTATTCGGGGCGGCTCCCGGTCTGGTCATCCGGTGGAACCGTACGATTATGAAGGGGTGAACGATCCTGGTCCGGTAGAGGTCTTCCACGGTTCGACCTGTCACGGGGAGCCGCCTGTCCATCCGGAGCGGCTGGTCTCGTTTCGGCCCCTGGATGCCGCTAACCGGCCCCGCCCCTTCAAGGTCTATCCCGACCTCGAGCCGGTCCTCCTGCCCGGGCAGATCCTCCGGTCGTCGCGTCCGGCGTCCGAGGTGCTGTCGGGACGCTGGGGGCCTCCCGCCGAGTTGGGTGAGGAGCTGTTGGGCACGCTGCTGTTTCTAGCGGCGGGGGTCACCCGGTTCACGGCCGACGCTGACGAACGAGTCTGGTTCAGGACGGCGATGTCGGCCGGCAACCTCCACCCGGTGGAGATTTACGTAGTGCGCTCCGGCGTGCACCACTACCAGCCCCTCGAGCACGCCCTGGTTACGCTGCGCCGGCCCGAGGAAGTCCCCGACGCGGGCCCCGGCGCGGCGTTGGTTCTGTCGGGGATCCCGTTCCGGACCTGCTGGAAGTACGGCGAGCGGGGCTGGCGCCACCTGTGGTGGGACGCCGGCACGATCCTCGCCAACCTGTTGGCCGTGGCCGCCGCCCACGGCCTGGCGGCGCGAGTGCAGGCCGGCTTCGCCGACGACACGGTCGCCAAGCTGGTGGGCATCGACGGAGTAGAGGAGCTTCCCCTGGTCGTCGTCGAGCTGGGCGAGGCCGACTTGGTCATGCCTCCTGCCGTCTCGCTCGATCCGCTGCGCATCCCTTCGCTGTCACTCGCGCCGCGGGTGCTGCGCTTCCCCTTGGCCGACGAGGCCCACGCGGCTGGTGTGCTCACCGACGACGCCGTAGCCGCCTGGCGCGAAGCTGCCCGGGCGGTGTCCCGGTCGGCGCCTACCCAGGTGGACGCCCCAGCGGGCGCCACGGCAGCTCAGCGGATCGAGGACGTGATCCTAAAGCGGGGCTCCACCCGGGTGTTCCGGTCAGAGCGG
>JBOHDU010000369.1:0-5284 GCA_050700615.1 Nocardioidaceae bacterium | reverse complement strand
GTCGTCGAGATCGGCACCGGCTGCGGTGTCTCGGGCGTGTGGATGATCCGCGGGATGCACTCCGATGGCGTGCTGACATCCGTCGACATCGAGGCCGAGCACCAAAGACTGGCGAAGCAAGCGTTCGCGGCAGCCAAGGTCGCGCCTCAGCGGGTCCGCCTCATCCCTGGCGCCGCCCTCGAGGTAGTCCCGCGCCTCACCGACGGCCACTACGACCTGGTCTTCTGTGACGGCGACAAGCAGGAGTACCCGCAGTATCTCGAGCAGGCGATGCGGCTGCTCCGCCGTGGTGGGGTGGCCGCGTTCGACAACACGCTGTGGCACGACAAGGTGGCCGACTCCTCCGCCCGCGACGCCGACACCGCGGCGATCCGCGACACCCTCAAGAGGGTTACGGACGACGAGGGCCTGGTCCGGGTGCTGCTGCCGGTAGGGGATGGCCTGCTCCTCGCCCAGAAGCGCTGACCGCCCCATCCGCGGGAGGTTGCCCGCCTCGCAGGAGTAGTCACTGGGTCCCGACACGGAGGGACCCCGGCGGCGCTCACTGCGCCCTCCGGGGTCCTACTACGTTGTCAGCTTCAGCTGGTGACGAGGCTCAAGGCATCTTCGAGGGCCTTCGCCTCGTCAGCGTTCAGCTCGACGACGAGCCGCCCGCCACCCTCAAGTGGGACGCGCATGACAAGGCCGCGCCCCTCCTTCGTGACCTCGAGCGGACCATCGCCTGTCCGCGGCTTCATCGCCGCCATGCGCACACCTACCCTTCCTCGTGAGCGCCGAGACTCGCCCGGGTGTCGGGTCGAGACGTCGGTGGCGCATCGGTTACCGGTCCATTATCGCACCGCTCTACTGCTGCGGCATGTTCGTTGCGGCAGACTCGGGGAGTGTGAATGCCCGATCTGCGTTGTTCGACGTGTACGGCGACCACCTGCGGTCGCGGGGCGGCATGGCGCCGGTCGCGGCACTTGTTCGCATGCTCGGCCCGCTTGAGGTCGCCGCGCCCGCGGTACGCACCGCGATATCCCGAATGGTGCGGCAACGCTGGCTACGTCCGGTCAAGCTCGACGGTGGCCCGGGGTACGCCCTCACCCCCCAGGCCGAGCGTCGGCTCACCGAGGCGGCCAGCCGGATCTACCGCAGCGACCTCAGCGAGTGGGATCACCACTGGCATCTTCTGGTCGTCGACCATGTTCTCGAGCGCGCAGCCCGCCGGCGGATCCGCAGCGCGCTGTCCTACCTCGGGTACGCGCCGCTTCGAGACGACGTGTGGATCAGCCCCCGCCCGTCGGCCGAGGTCGATGGCCTGCTCGGCTCCGAAGGGGTGCGCGCACGGCGGTTCCGCTCGCGCCACGACGGCAACGACGACAGCCTGGCTGCCGCGGCATGGGACCTCGAAGGGCTCGGGCGTGCCTACACCCGGTGGCTGAACGACGCCCACGAGCTGGTCGGTACGACGTCAGAGGAGCCGTCCGACGTCGATGCGTTCGTCATCCGCAGCACGCTGGTGCACGAGTGGCGGAAGTTCTTGTTCACCGACCCCGGCCTGCCTCGAGACCTGCTGCCGGTGTCGTGGCCGGGCGACGAGGCCGCCCAGTTCTTCGACACCCAGACGGCCCGGCTGCTGGCCGGCGCCGGACGATACGTTGACCAGTGCCTGGCGGGCGACTCGGCCGAGCAGGCACGAGTCGAAAGGACAATGAGCCGATGAGCAGCACTGAGACGACGGATCGACCACCGGTGCGCTACGGCGTTGACTCCGGCGTAGCGACGATCACGCTCGATCGGCCGAATGCGATGAACAGCCTGAACACCGCCGCCAAGGAGGCCCTTCTCTCGGCGGTGCGGCAAGCGGCCGGTGACCCCGATGTCCGCTGCGTCGTCGTCACCGGCTCCGGTCGCGCGTTCAGTGTCGGGCAGGACCTCAAGGAGCACGCCGAGCGCCTCGCGACGCAGTCCCCCGACGAGGTCTGGTCGACCGTCGAGCACCACTACACCCCCATTGCACTCGGGCTCGCAACGATGGAGAAGCCGGTCATTGCCGCCGTCAACGGTGTCGCAGCTGGTGCTGGCATGTCGATCGCGATGGCCTGCGACCTGCGGATCGCTGCAGACACGGCGGGCTTCAACACAGCGTTCGCGGCCATCGCCTTGTCCTGCGACACTGGCTCGTCGTGGACGCTTCCTCGGCTGGTTGGTCCCACCAAGGCGGTAGAGCTGCTGATGATGCCGCGCACGTTGTCGAGCGCCGAGGCCCTCGAGCTCGGCTTGGTCAACAAGGTCGTGCCGGCCGACGAGCTCGCGGCCGAGGTGGGTCTGATCGCAGCCACGCTGGCGGTCGGCCCCACCCTGGCCTATGCCTCGCTCAAGGAGTCGGTCGCGTTCGCGGCCACACATCCACTCGAGGAAGCACTCGCCTTCGAGAGCGAGATGATGGCCCGCACCGGCTCGTCTCACGACCACCGGAACGCCGTACGGTCGTTCGCCGCGAAGGAGAAGCCCACCTTCACCGGCAGATGGGGCGGTTAGCGGACAGCACCGCCGGGGTTTCACGGCCTCCCAATGCCGCCTGACGCGGCGCGGGGGCGAAACGCCCGACGTGCCTCCCGGCCTGGCCGCGCCGCGCTGGCATAGTGGGTTGTCGTCGTGAAGCGCACCGCAAGCCCCACCGTCATGCTCCTAGCCCTTGGCCTGCTCAGCCTCGGTGGCGCGACCGTCGCCGCGCCGGCCGCAGGACAGTCCGCCGGCTCGGCAGCCGCCCACCCGGCGACGTCCCTGGCCCCGGGCGCGTATCGGGGCATCCCGCTCGCCGCTCGGGTGGGCGCTCCGCCTGGCGTCAACCAGCTGATCACCGTGACCTCGCCGGCCTGGTCCGACACGCACGCAACGCTGAAGGCCTGGCGGCGCGACGCGAACCGGCAATGGGTCAAGGTGCACGGTCCGGTCTCGGTCGTGCTCGGCTACAACGGCTGGGTCAAGGCGGCTGACCTCAGACAAGGAACCGGGACAACGCCCGCCGGCCGGTTCCGGCTGCCGATCGCGTTCGGTGGACTGCCCGACCCCGGCACCAGGCTCACCTTTCACCATGTCGACGGAAACGACTGGTGGCCCTATGAGCCACGCGACCCCGCGACCTACAACATCTACCAGTTCCACAAGGCCGCACGCACCCACTGGCGCCCGACCTACGCCGAGCATCTGGCCGGCTACCCCGAGCAGTACGCCCTCGCCATCGTGGTCGGCTTCAACCTGCCCAGTGGCATCCACTACTCGCGGACCCATCGGCAACTCGTCGCCACCAAGCGGGCCGACACCACCAAGGGGGGCGGCATCTTCCTGCATGTCAAAGGTGACGGGGACACCGCTGGATGCGTGGCGATGCGCAGGAGCCACGTCCGCTGGTTGCTCCGCTGGCTGCGGCCCAGGCTGCATCCACGAATCGCGATGGGTCCCACGCGGTACGTCGAGACGCTGGGCAGCCCGCCGTGACCGGCAAGCGCGGCCACCGGGCTCGGCGGGAGGTGGTTCTCAGAAGTGCCCACCAACCGCCCGGACGATGGCCCGCGGCGCACGCACATGCAGGTAGCGCCACGACGGCGACGACCCGAACTCCACCGTCACGCACGAGCCCCTGTGGTGAGCGTTGAACCACTGCGTCAGCGTGCCGTGGCAGCCGCCGTTGCAGTTGAACTCCTTCTTCGGCAGTCCGAGCTGGCGGGCGAGCCGCCGGGCGAAGATCGGGTTCTTCGCACCACGCACCTCCACCCCGTACAGCGGCGAGTGGATGGTGACGACGAACCTGGGATCGATCTTGTTCAGGAATCTCATGAGCGCCCGAGTCTCTGGCTCCGACGCCGGCCGCCGGCCGGAGTAGTAGTAGCCGGTCTGCCGTATCCAGGACGTCGGGAAGTTCCGGTTGAGATCCACACCGTGTGCGTTGTGGCGGTTGTCGCTCAGATACCCGTCCACGTTGTCCCTCGGGATCACCCACAGGTTGACGCCCTTCACCGGTGCTCCCTGACGCAGCGTCGACAGCACGACCGAGCCTGCCTTCTCGTTGCCGTGCATCGCCGCAAGCACCACAGCCGTCGTCGCGGCGTTCGGGTTGCCAAGCTGGTAGGCGCGCATCGGATGCCGGTTGACGGAGTAACCGAAGATGCGCTGAGACACGACCGCCCGGTCGCTTGATTCGGCCTCGGTCGGATGGCCGGACCACGCGGTCGCGGCGGTCGCGGGGGTCGCGGCGGCGGTCGCCCTCGGCTCGATGCCCATCGCAGTCGGGACCCCGACGGTGGCGACCACCGTCGCCGCGAGGGCCATGCAGGCACTGGTCAGCGCTGTTCGAGTGGGCACGATCACTCCCTTGGTGCGATGCAGGACGGCAGCCGCCGCTTCCCGTCAGTCTGCGCGCGCTAGAGGGCCGACGCCAGTGCATCCCCCCGGCGGGTCAGCGGGCCAAGCATCCCACCAGATGATCGTTGACGACTCCAACCGCCTGCATGAGGGCGTACGCCGTCGTCGGGCCAACGAAGACGAAGCCGTTGCGCTTGAGCTCCTTTGCCAGCGCGACCGACTCGGCTGTGGTGGCAGGCACCTCCGCCAGCCTCGTGGGTGGCGTCGGGTCGACAGGAGCGAAGCTCCAGATGACGTCCGAGAGCGGTCGGTCGAGAGCGCGGGCGGCCTTGGCGTTGGCGAGGGCAGCGTCGACCTTGGCCCGGTTGCGCACGATGCCGACGTCGGCCAACAGCCGCTCACGATCGGCCGGGGTGAAGGCGGCGACCCGGGCGATGTCGAAGTCGGCGAACGCCGCTCGGAAGTTCTGCCGCTTGCGCAAGATCGTCAGCCAGGACAGACCGGACTGGAAAGCCTCCAGGGTGAGTCGTTCGAACAGGCCATCGTCGTCGTGGACGGGCCTCCCCCACTCGTAGTCGTGATAGTCGAGGTAGTCGGGGGCTGAGACGCCCCACGGGCAGCGCAGCCTGCCGTCCGGACCCTGGACGAGGTCGCTCACGTGCCCGGCCGCTCGTCATGCGCGGCCGTGTCGTCGTGTCGTGCATCGCCGTCGGCTGGTTGGTCGTGCACCGACTCGTCGGCCACGTCGTCCGAGCTCGCTGCACCCTGGTCGGGACTGCTGGTCTCGTTAGACCGGTCCGCATCCGCACGGGGCTGGTCGGGACTGCCCGTGCCTTGGGTCGGACGGCTGGTGTCGGACTCGTCGATCGGGCCGACGGCGGCCGAAGGACTGGTGGCGCTCTCGTCACGACCGTCACCCGGGTCCGGGTCCCCGGCC
>JBOHDU010000368.1:0-2423 GCA_050700615.1 Nocardioidaceae bacterium | reverse complement strand
GGGCTCCCACAACGTACCGCCGTTAACGAGGGCGGCGTAGCCGACGGCCTCCTGGAGCGGGGTCAGGAGCGTGTCGCCCTGCCCGAACGCGAAGTTGACCGCATCGCCGGCAGGGTAACGCCAGCCGTCGGTGCAGAACTCGCGCGCGAAGAGGTGGAGGTAGTCGTTCTTCGGGCGCTTCCCGAGTTTGCAGTAGTAGGACTTGTTCGCCTTCCAGTAGGCGAACATCCAGTGCCGGTCGGCGATCCGACCAGCGACCTCTCCCGGCAGGTCGATGCCGGTCTTGCGCCCGAAGCCGAAGTGCTTGGCGTTCTCGACCAAGACGTCCTTGGTGTTGACGTCGCCGGAGTTGGCGCCTTCTTGCAACCACTTGGCGTAGCCGACCCGGTAGAAGAACGTGTCGCACGACAGCTGCAGTGCCTGCGCGAACGTGATCATGCCGTACGCCTCGGACTCGTAGTTCTTGAAGGTTCGGTTGCCGACGGTCAACGACGACGAGCAGTCGAGCTTGGTGTGCGTGGTGTAGCCGTGGGTGAGCGCACCTGCCGTCGTGAACGGCTTGAAGGTCGAGCCCGGTGCGTACTGGCCCTGCATCGCCCGGCTCAGCAGCGGCGTGTTGGCCTTGGGGCTGTAGAGCCGGTTGAGCTCGCGCTGGGTGATGCCCCCGACCCACACGTTCGGGTTGTAGGTCGGGTAGCTGGCCATCGCCACGATCCGGCCGTTGCGCGCGTCCATGACGACGACCGAGCCGGAGTCGGCGACGTAGTTCCGGTGGGTTACCGGGTCGTAGGTGTGCCGGGCGGTCATGATCGTCTGGCGCAGTTGATTCTCGACGACCGACTGCACCTTAGCGTCGATCGACGTCACCAGGGTCTCCCCAGGCTGCGGTCCCCGCTCGACCCGCTCGCCTTGCACCCGCCCCATCGAGTCGACACTGACGCGTTCGACGCCGGGCTTGCCCTGGAGCCACTTGTTGTACTCGTACTCGAGCCCTGATCGGCCGACGAGCGACTGCGGGCTCACGGAGATGCCGTGCATGCGATCTGCATTGAGCTCCGATGCGGTGATCGGCGAGATGTAGCCGAGCAGATGTGCGGCGTTCACCCCGAACGGCGCCGGGTAGGCGCGCACCTTCTGCGCCTCGGCGCTGATGCCGGGGTAGTCCTCCTCCTGCTCCAGGATCGCTGCGGCGATCGACTGGCTGACGTCCTGTGCCACCGGCACCGGGGCGTAAGGCGACCCGTTCCAGCAAAGCGGGGGCTGGGCCGCGCCGGCCTCTCCGCACAGCTTGGTACGCCGCACCAGCTCGGAGTCGGAGAGCCCCAGCAGTCCGGCGAGCCTGGCCAGCACCGCGTGGCGGGTGTCGTTTCCCAGCTTCGCCAGCACGCTTCGGTCGACCGTGACGGTCCAGGACGTCCGGTTGGCGACGAGCGCCCGGCCCTCGGCGTCGACGATCAGGCCCCGGGGGGCTGGGATCGCCACCGTGCGGACGGCATTGCTCTCCGCGGCGGCCTGGTAGCTGTGTCCGCCCATCACCTGGACGTACCACAGGCGCGCGAACAGCGTGATGAACAGCGACAGCACCATGACCTGCACGACCATCAGCCGCAGCCGCGATCGACTCTTCAGCATGGTCCCGCCCCCAGCACAGCCGTCACCATCGCTCGGCAGGCTCGAGCCGGCGGAACAGCAGCACGATGAGCGGCATCACGATCGGGGTCAGCAGCACGTCGTACAACACCGCCAGTGGAACCACGTCGAACGCCTTCGCGACCGTCACTCCGGGCTCCTGCAGGATCAGACCCGTCAGCGCGAAGACCGAGGTGCCGACGAACGCCCCCGCGGCCACGATCGCGACCGTGGCCAAGACCGACGGTCGCCTGTCCTGACGGGCGAGGCCGACCAGATAGCCGACGAGCACCAGTGCCAGCGCCCACCTTCCTGCGGTGTGGTCGGCCGGCGGGGCGAGATCGAGCACGAGGCCGGCCACGAAGCCGACGAGCGCGCCGTAGCTTGGTCCGCGTACGAGGCCTGCGGCTACTACCACGAGCAGGGCGAGGTCTGGCGCCACGCCGTCCAGCGAGAAGTGGCCGAAGACACTTACCTGTAAAGCCACCGTCAAGACGACGAGCACGCCCACGACGACGGCGCGCATCCAGGCGCTCATGGGTTGCTCCCGCTCGCCAGCTGCTGGTGACCCGGCCGGATGCTGGTGACGACTCCGACGACATCGAGGGAGGAGAAGTCGACGTACGGCTTGACCTGCGCGGTCTGGGTGAGCTCGGCCGGTGTGGAGTGCACGCTCACCACCTGTCCGATCGGGATACCGGGCAGATACGGCGCCCCGTTGCGCGACCCCCACGACAGCACCGTGTCGCCCACCTGCGGCGACACGGTGTGGTCGACGAGCCGGAGGGCGAGGG
>JBOHDU010000367.1:0-3675 GCA_050700615.1 Nocardioidaceae bacterium | reverse complement strand
CACAAGGACTGCATCGCCTGCAAGAACTGCGGACGGAAGTGGTTGTCGCCGCCTTCACCTTGAATCGGCTCGGCGATGAAGCAGGCGATGTCGTGCGGGCTGGCCTCGAACGCCGCGCGGGCCTGCGCCAGCGCAGCCGCCTCGGCCGCCTCGACCTCCGTCAGGTGATCACGCAGCGGGAACCGGACGGCCGGCGAGTCGATGCGCGGCCAGTCGAAGGCCGGATACCGGTCGGTCTTGGTGATGTCGGTGTTGGTCAGCGACATGGTGTAGCCGGTACGCCCGTGGAACGCCCCGCGGAGGTGCATGACCTGCTGGCCGAGGTCACGCGAGCGGCCCGCGGCCTCGTTCTGTCGGCTCTTCCAGTCGAATGCGCACTTCAGCGCGTTCTCGACCGCCAGCGCACCGCCCTCGACGAAGAACAGGTGCGGCAGAGCCGGGTCCCCGAGCACCCGGAAGAACGTCTCGGTGAACTCGGCCAGCTCACAGGTGTAGATGTCGGAGTTGGCGGGCTTGTTGGCCGCAATCAGAGCGAGCCTGCGCATGAAGGCGTCGTCCTCGATCAGGTCGGGCGGGTTGCAGCCCAGCGGGGACGACGCGAAGAACGTGTAGAGATCCAGATAGCGGTCGCCCGTCGCCGCATCGACCAGCCAGGAGCCCTGCGACTTGACCGGATCCAGGACCAGGTGGAAGCCATCGGTGAGCAGATGTCGCGACAGCGTCTCGCGCACGTCCGCCGGCTGCACGCGCGCCCGCTCCAACCTGATCTGTGCAGAGTCTCTCGCTGCGGTCACCTCGTCCACCTCCTGACGCTCCCGACGACTGATTCCGGCGGGCCTTACTTCCAGGCTAGTCGCCCGGACTAGCCCGGTCGTTCGCCACTGATCGCCCTGACGCGGCCGGTACAAGATCCGGATCCGGCTCAGTACGGGGTGCCGATCTTGCGCCACTTGCGCCCGCCCGTCCCTGGCTCCGTCGGATGCCCGGCCCGCCGTCCCCGGTAGACGATGTAGGGGCGCCACAGGTACCACAACGGATAGCTCCAGGCGTGCACCAGCCGGCTGAAGGGCCACACCGCCCAGATCATCCACGCCGCGGTCGCATGGACCTGGTAGATGAGCGGGGCCGAGCTGATAGCCGGAGTGTCCGGGCTGAACACGAACAGGCCGCGGAACCACGGAGCCACCGTCTCCCGGTAGTCGTAGCCGCTGCCGAGCAGGTTGACGCCGATCGTGGGTGCGATCCCGGTGAGCACGACCAGGAGCAGCAGGACGAGAGCGACGTAGTCCACGCCGCTGGTGGTGGCTCGGACCCTCGGCACGAACAGTCGACGACCCGCGAGCACGACGATCCCGCCGATCACGAGCACAGCCGCCACCGTGCCGGCCGCCGCGGAGAACCAGCGATATCCGGCTTCGGGGATGCCCAGCCACCGGGTGACCGAGGCCGGGATGAGGATGCCGATGACATGGCCCCCGATGGCGGCGAACGTGCCGTAGTGGAACAGTGGCGCCCCCCACTTCAGCAGCTTGCGCTCCTGCAGCTGCGTCGAGCGGCTGGTCCAACCGAACTGGTCGTAACGCCAGCGCCAGACGTGGCCGACGACGAAGATGCCCAGCGCGAGATAGGGCAGCCCCACCCACCAGAACAGCTCACCCGCGCTGGTGTTCATCGCCACGCCTCACGACCGCTGAGATACTCCGGAGGCGCGAACGGCTCAAGCCCGACCTCCTCTTTCGGCGGCCCGGAGTTCCAGGCCTTCGCGACCAGCGTCAGCTCTCGGCGACGCAGACCGGGGAGCTGGTCACACACCGCGTCGACGACGTCGGCGTACGGCGTGGAGGCGTCGCGAAGGGCGCGGCGCAGCAGCTCCAGGTCGGCCCGGTGCGAGCGCAACAGCTTCTCGCCAGCCGGTGTCAGCGCGGCGAAGTCCAAAACCATCGGCAGGTAGTCGGGCAGGTCGTCGTCGCTCGGCACGAACCCCGCCGCGCGGTAGGCAGTCTTGAAGGTCAGCATCGACATGCCGCGTTTGCGGGTGTCACCGTAGCGGTAGTAGGTGAGGTACAGGGCACAGCGCCGGCGGAGGTCGAACGTCTCGACGTAGTGCTGCGCGACGGAGTTCGGCGGAGTGCTCGCCAGCCAGGCCAAGAACGTGCGCAGCGACTCCCGGCTGCTGCGCGAGTGCAGGCGCCCGACCGCAGAGTCGAGCTCGTCGAGCCCTGCGAACAACGCCGCCGTCGGGTACTGCAGCAGCACGGACGCGATCTTGTACGGCCCCGCCGCGGTGGGTGCCCGCGTCACGGGGCGGACCCGTCAGGGAAGAGGTTGGAGCGGTCGCCGTGACCATCCCATCCCAGCAGGTTGAAGTGCTCACGGCCGTCATCTCCACGGAACGTGCTGCCGCCGCCCGGCGACGCAGGCGCATGGAACGACTCCACCGACTCCGGGCCGTGACCGCCCATCCCCGGCCCGCCTTCGGTGTCCAGGCTGCAGAAGAGCTGCTCGTGCTGGGCAGACAAGCGGCCGGCATCCTCGGCGTGCGCCTTGGGCACCACGTAGCGGTCCTCGTACTTCGCGATCGCCAGCAGCCGGTACAGGTCGTCGAGGTCATCGAGCGTCGCATCGACCGTCCGGGGCAGCTCGTCGTTGGGCTCGAGGCCGAGCTGCGCGGCCCGCATCACGGCGCGGATCACGGTGAGCTTCCGGAGCACGGTGCGCACCGTGTCGACCTTGCCGGCGGTGAACAGGTTGGCGAGGTATTCCAGCGGGATGCGCAACGAGTCGATGGTTGCGAAGACATGGTCGGGGTCGGCGTCGTCGTAACCGGCCGCGTGCACGATGTCGGATACCGGCGACAGGGGCGGGATGTACCAGACCATCGGCAGGGTCCGGAACTCCGGGTGCAGCGGCAATGCCACCCGGTGGCGGACGGCGAGCTGGTAGACCGGCGATCGCTTCGCCGCCTCGAGCCAGTCGTGTGGGATGCCCTGACGCTCGGCCTCGGCCTCGACCTCCGGGTCGAACGGGTCGAGGAACACCGACAGCTGCTCCTCGTACAGATCCTGGACGTCAGGGGTCGAGGCGGCGTCGAGGACCTTGTCCGCGTCGTACAGCACGAGTCCGAGGTAGCGCAGCCGCCACACGCAGGTCTCGGAGCAGATCGTCGGCTGGCCGGACTCAATCCGCGGGAAGCACAGCGTGCACTTCTCCGCCTTCCCGGTGCGGTGGTTGAAGTAGACCTTCTTGTAAGGGCATCCCGACACGCAGAACCGCCAGCCGCGGCAACGGTCCTGGTCGACGAGCACGATGCCGTCCTCCTCGCGCTTGTACATCGCACCCGACGGGCACGACGCGACACAGGACGGGTTGAGGCAGTGCTCGCAGATCCGAGGGAGGTAGAACATGAACGCCTGCTCGAACTCGAGCTTCACCTGCTCCTGCATGCCGGCCAGGTTCGGATCGCCGCCGGCATGTTCTGGTGCCCCGGCGAGGTCGTCGTCCCAGTTGGACCCCCACTGCATCTGCATGTCACGACCGGTGAGCGCCGAGATCGAGTGGGCCGTGGGGTTGTGGGTGCCGAGCGGCGCGTCGATCACCCGCTGGTAGTTATACGTCCACGGGTCGCCGTAGTCGTCGATCGTCGGCAGGTCGGGGTTGTAGAAGATCGACAGCAGC
>JBOHDU010000366.1:0-5724 GCA_050700615.1 Nocardioidaceae bacterium | reverse complement strand
CCTCCAACGGGTTGTAGCCCTTGTTGAGCCAGAGCTGGTAGTAGCCGTTGGCGTCGGTCTTGAGCGTGTAGGTGACCGGCCCGCAGTTGCCCGACACGCGGTCGAACATCGTGCAGATCTGGACTGTCACGCCCGGGATCGGGTTACCGCTGACCGCGTCGGTCACGGTGCCCCGGATCTTGCCCCACGAACGCGGGGGGATCACGTGCATCGCGACGTTCACCGGTGCGACGGAGTACGGCGAGTCCGTGGACGTCGTCAGCTTGGCCAGGTAGTCGCCGGGCTGGCTGACCATCGAGGAGTCAAGCGTCACGATCACGTTCACGGTCTGCCCAGGAGCCACCGTGAAGGCGGTTTGGCTCTCGGACAGCCACGGAACGTCGGCCGCTCCGCCGCACTGGTCGTAGCCAGGCAGTACCTCGGAGAAGACCGCCGGCGAGAATCCGCCTGTGGATCCACCCACCTTGTACATGCCGCAGCTTCCGCCACCGCGGTACTCGGAGTTGTTCGAGTTCGCCAGTGCAGTCCAGCTGTTCGCACTGGGGTCGTACTCGAACGCCTGGTTGGTCACGACGCCACCATTGGCCGTCACGCCACCGGCAACCTGCAGCTTGCCGCCTGAGCCGCTGGCGGCTCCGGCCCACAGGTCGATCGGCAGGTTTG
Source organism: Nocardioidaceae bacterium (assembly GCA_050700615.1). Classification (GTDB taxonomy): domain Bacteria; phylum Actinomycetota; class Actinomycetes; order Propionibacteriales; family Nocardioidaceae; genus JBOHDU01. The sequence continues at coordinate 5,061 of JBOHDU010000366.1, read as the reverse complement.
CAACCTGGGTCCAGCTGTCGGATCCCGGGTCGTAGGCGTAGGTCGCGTTGCTCGACGCGCCCGTGTCGGCGTTGGTGCCGCCAGCACAGACGATCTCACCCGCGATACCGGCGCACATGGTGAACGCCGCCGGGCTCGGGAAGTCGGCGTGCTGGGTCCACGAGTCGCTGCTCGGGTCGTAGCTGTACACCTTGCTCGAGGTAGGCGAGCAGAAGCCCGACGTGCAACCTCCGATGATGTACAGCTGACCGTTCAACACGGCCGAACCGGCCGCGCTGATGGACTCCGGCAACGCCGCGGCCTGGCTCCAACTGTTGCTGGAGGGGTCGTAGACGTAGTTGCCGGACGACGCGTTTCCACTGGCGTCCCAGCCACCGACGACGTACATCTTGCCGTTCACGAAGCCGCCGACAGGCGACTCGAGCGCGGCAGGTGCATTCGCGATCGCCGACCAGGCCTGGCTCGACGGGTCGTAGACGTAGCCGTTGGCCACGTTGGCTGTCCCGTTGAAGCCAGCCACCGAGTAGACCAGGCCGGCGTTGAAGCCGACCTCGTTGTCCATGGTCGGTGTCGGGTAGTCAGCGATGTCGGTCCATGGCGGTGCGTACGGGTTGGCCGTGCGCAAGGCCATCGCCTTCTTTGCTGACGAGGCGCCCTTCTTGGCGTTCAACACCATCGCATGCGTGCTGAAGGTGCCCTTCACGTGCCGAACCGGAGCGCCGACAACGGTGCCCGTCTTGCTGACCTTGGTCTGCAGGCCTGCCATCGGGGTGAAGCCGCCGTCCTGCTCGCCGAGCGTGACCTGTACGGGAGACGTTCCCTCGTTGCCGTACGTGATGGTGGCGCTCTTGGACGCGCCCATCCGCATCGACTTGGAGATGCTCGTCGTCGAGACGGTCAGGTGCCCGGCCTTCAAGCTCCAGTTCTTCTGGGTCATGAAGCCCCCGGCGACGTTCACGTTGGCGGTGGCCGGCGTGTACTTGCCGTCCGTTGCGGTGAACTGCGTCGTGCCACTTTGTGAGGAGTACAGCCAGTAGAAGCCGTCGGACAGGTTCGCGTCGTCAGGCGTCGCGGCCGAGATCCCGAAGTCGCTCGGGTTTGGCACGCTGGCCACCTTGGCGCCGTCGATCGGTGCCTTGGTGTTGTTGTCCTTCACGATTCCGGCTACCAGGCCGCCACCTTGCGGGTCGCAGGACCGATTGCCGATGAACACGTTGTCGAGCTCCCAGTAGAAGGCCCAGTTGCCGGTGTAGTGGAACCTGACCTGCACGTCGGGCTTGCCGGCTGCCTGCGGGATCGGGATGTCCACGTGCCCCTGCACGCTGTTGGTCGTCTGCTCCCAGACGTTCGTCCAGGTGGCGCCACCGTCGGTGCTCAGGTCGACGTCTGCGACCGAGTTGAAGTACTCGTCGTAGTACGTGTCGAACCCGATCTCCGGGGTGGTCTGGCTGCTCATGTCGACGACGGGCGAGACGAGTGACGCGTCTTGGCTGTTCCCGATCCCGTAGTGGTCGGAGTCGAGGATCGCGAAGTCGCTGTCACCACCAGGAGGCGGCGTCCGGTTGCCCGGGTTGTCGAACTCCCAGTCCATGCCGTTGCCGATGTTGTCGACGTTGGTCCACCCGTCCTGCGCCGTCTTGTCGGTCCAGCCGGTGAACTGCGTTCCCGTTCCGTTGTACGTGTATCCGTATCCCGGCGCGTTGCAGGTCGACTGGTCGACGAGCACGTCGACGTTCTGGTGGACGTTGGTCGAGCCAACGGTGATCGCTTGGTCAGCTGGCGTGTACCCGGGGTACTGCGACTCCACGTGGAGCGTGTAGCTCCCCTGGGGCAGCGTGACGCTGTAGTGACCGGTGTACGGGTTGGTGTAGATCGCCGAGCTGAGACCGCTGACCGTGATCTTGGCGTACAGCGGCCAGCTCTGTCCGGAGCCGTCCTCGACGGTCCCCGAGACGACATGGCTCGGCACCGCGGTGAGGGCAAAGTTCTCCGTCGTGGTCTGGCCCTCGGTGACGTTGACCCCGGACTGCGTGAGCGGGTTATAACCGAACGCAGCCGCCGTGACGTCGTACGAGCCGACCGGCACGGTGAGGTCGTAGTCTCCGCTGGAGTCGGTCGTCGCCGAATAGCCGCCGGGTGTCGATACGGTCGCACCAGCGATCGGATCGCCGTCTGACGAGTCAGTGACCTCGCCGGCGATGTCGCCGTGGGGCCCGGTCGTCAGGGCGTTGACGCCGTTAGGAGTTCCGAGGCCAGTGGGCCCGTCCCACCCAGGTCCGGCGTTGCACAGCACGTTGCCGCATCCGCCGTTGGATCCCGTGGTGACGTCGTTCAGGGCACTCGGGGAGCCGCCATACGGGTACGTGACCGGGTAGGTGCCAGGGACGGGGGTGCCGGCGAGGGCGTACATCGACGCGATCAACGGGGAGGACAGCGAGGTGCCGCCGTACTGTGCCCATCCGCCCGCGCCGAGCGTGTTGTAGATGCCGAGACCGGTTGCCGGGTCGGCGTCTGCAGAGATGTCGGCGATAGCGCGGTTGCCGCAGTCGGTGACGATATTGGCCTGGTAGGCGGGCTTGGCTTCGTACAGCGAGCAGCCGCTGCCGCCGTCAGCCCAGGCGCTTTCGCTCCATCCACGCGGGACGGTCGTGTCCTTGGTCAGCGTGGTGCCGCCGACGCCAACCACGTTGGGGTTCGTGGCTGGCCAGTTCGTGACGTCACCGGTGTCGCCCGTGCTGGCGGTGACCGCGATGCCCTGGTGGTTGTAGTAGTGGTCGTACGTCGTCTCGTCCGGCGATTCGCCCGGCACGCCGTACGAGTTCGAGATCGCCACCGCCCCCAGGCTCGCCGCGGTGTTAACCGCGATGCCCAGGTTGTCGAGGCTGTTGTCGTTGCCCTCGACCAGCAGGATCTTGCAGTTGGGGCAAGCCGAGGAGATGGCGTCGAGGTCGAGAGCAGTCTCGATCGACCAGCCGGCGTCCTCAGGCGGGTAGTTGGTGCCCCCGTTCTGATCGACCTTGGTGAAGCAGCCGTTGGCCGTCGTGCACGGCGGGAGGCCGTAGTAGGAACGGAAGACCCCGAGGTCGGACTCGGCTGCGTTGTAGCCGAATGCGTCGACGACGGCGACGGTCTCGCCGGTGCCGCTGGCTGGCAGGTTGTACGCACTCTGGATGTCGGCCGGGCCGAGTGCGGTCGACGGCGGCCCGTCGGCGCGCACGATGAGCTGGCCAGCGCTGGTGGCCTTGCCCACGGCGAAGCAGCGGGCTAGCGGTACCTTGCTCTTGGTTGACTGGAGCGTGTTGCACGCTGCGGGCTTGTAGTGGGCCTCGGCAGCTTTCTGTGCCTTGTTGGCGGCCTTCTTGTCGCCCTTCGTGACGTGCACGGTTTTGCCGTGCGATGCGGTAGCCGATGGTACGGCGCTCACAGCGCTCACAGCTTGTGCCGGCCCTGCTGAGATCAGGGCCATGCTGAGGAACGTGAGCGGAGCGACCACCAGACTCGTGAACGTGCGCAACTGCCGATGTTGTGGCATCTGCCGTCCCCTCTTGGGTGGATGCTGAGACCGGTCTGTGAACAGGCCAGCGGAACCCAGTTCGTGGGTCCCGTCGAGCACGTTAGGGCCCGAGGAGGGGTGACTCAAGGTCACAAATGGGCTACTCTCTGTCATAGTCGAGGCATTGTTGGGTCGGCTTGTGGAGGAAATGCCGTCACTTGTCGGTCACGTGCCTACTCGGTAGATCGAGTAAGGGTCGCGGTGCGCGCGCCGGGTCCGAGTCTCGGAGCACAGCACCAGCTCACCTGGGGGAGGCATCCGTGGGGACACCCGGTCCGACGCCACGCGTCGACGACACCGCAGCGAAATCGTTCACGCTCTGCATCAGCGAGGATCCCGTCGAGCAGGCACGTGTCGCCGTGGCTTTGGGTGGCACCGGCGTGCTGATCATGGTTCCCGACAAGCGCAGTGCCTTGCGTGTTCTTCTCTACCGCGAGGATGGCCCCGCACCGGAGGTCGATGACGAGCAGACGGCGTTTCATGAGCTGGCCTTCGGCGACCTCGTCGTCGATCCGCAGCGGGCGAAGGTCACCTGGCAGGGGCTCGCCATCGAGCTCTCTCAGCTCGAGATCCGCGTTCTCGCCTGTCTGGCGGGCACGCCTGGGGTCGTTTGGAGCTACGAGCGACTTCATGTCCAGGCATGGGGCACGCGCTATCTCGGCGATCGCGACAGCCTGCACTCCCTCGTGAAGCGGTTGCGTCGCAAGCTGATGCAGGCGGGGGCCGAGATCGACGTGCACGCTGTGCGCGGCGTGGGGTTCCAGATCCTGGCGCTGCCCGCAGCTCTGACCACCTCGCTCTAGCGCTTACACCTGGTGCCGTCAGCGGCCGCCGTGCGTTTGACAGCATGTGCTCATGCGCGTCCTCATCGCTCCCGATTCCTTCGGCGGCACGCTGACCGCGGTCCAGGCGGCGGCGGCGATCGCCGCCGGCTGGCAGCGGCGCGCGCCTGACGACGAGCTCACGCTCAGCCCGATGTCGGATGGCGGCCCGGGTTTCGTCGACGTGCTGCATGCCAGCCTCGGTGGTGACCTCCTGCTGGTGACGGTCTCTGACCTCTACGGGGCCGACACGCCCACGGCCGTGCTGATGGTGGATCGGACGGCATACGTCGAGTCGGCCCAGGCTTCGGGTCTCCAGCTGTCGCAGCGACGCGACCCGGAGCGGGCCACGTCGTTCGGCGTCGGCCAGATGATCGTCGCGGCCATCGAGGCTGGTGCCAGCCGAGTGATGGTGGGCCTGGGGGGCTCCGGCACCAACGACGGAGGCGCAGGACTGCTCGCGGCCCTCGGCGCCACGTCGGTGCCACCGGCCGCGCTGGAAAGGGGTGCAGAGGGGCTCCATACGCTCACGTCTGTCGACCTGTCCGGTGTGCGGGAGCGCTGCGGCGACGTCGAGCTGGTCCTCGCCTCCGACGTCGACAACCCGCTCACCGGCCTGCGTGGCGCCACCAACGTCTACGGGCCACAGAAGGGTGTTACCGACGAGGGCAGACAGCGCCTTGACGC
>JBOHDU010000365.1:0-1538 GCA_050700615.1 Nocardioidaceae bacterium | reverse complement strand
CGTCGTGGTCGATGACTCGGGCCAGACCCGATCGAAGGCGGCGTTGAGTGCCGCACCGATCAGAACCACGAGCGACGTCAGGTACAACCACAGGAGCACTGCGATCGGGGCCGCGAGCGGCCCGTAGATAGAGGTGCGCGACCCCTCCAGCACGACCCGCAGCAGGTAGCTGCCGAAGACCCACATGCTCAGGGCGAAGACGGCGCCAGGCACGTCGTACCGCCACGACGTCCGGACCGGAACAGACAAGTGGTACAGCGTGGTCAGGAACGTCACGCTGAGCAGCACGACCACCGGCCAGTACAGGTTGTCCAAGAAGACCAGCCGTGGGGTCAGCAGCCCGTTGACGATCTGCGGACCGGCCAGCACCAGTGGGAGTACGACGACCCCGACGACCAGACCGATGACGTAGAGCGTGAACGACAGCATCCGGGTGCGGACGATGCCGCGACGCCCGCCCAGCCCGTACATGATGGTGATGGTGTCGACGAACACGTTCAGCGCACGGGAACCCGACCACAGAGCGAGCACGAATCCCACCGAGACGACGTCGAAGCGTGGCCGACGCAGGACCAGGTCGACGGTCGGCTCGACCACCCGGTGCACCGAGTCGGCGGTCAGGACCCGCTCAGAGAGGTGCAGTACCTGCGTCTTCAGGTCCAGCACCTGATCTGGCGCGATCCGCTTCACGAAGTAGCCGATGCTGCCGGCCAGCCCGAAGATCAGCGGTGGCAGTGAGAGGATCGCAAAGAAGGCGGCCTCCGCCGCCAAGCCCGTGACCCGGTACCGAAAGCATGACCCGACCGTCGAGGCGAGCAGCCGCCAGGCCACGTCGCCGGCGTTGCCGAGCCACGAGCGACGGCCGCGCTTCGCCTTCGTCGGGTCCGACGCCATGGCCCTACGGTAACGACATGGACTCGAAGAACCGCGCAGCGACAAACCAGCCCACCCCCCTCGTCGGTCACCACGTGATCCGATGCGACGCCGCGCTGGTCGAGTCGGTCCAGGATTTCGCGGGTGAGGGTGCGGCCGAGGTGCTCGACTCGCTCGACGGCCTCGGCACGCTGGCGGGCAGTGCGCAGGCACGCGAGCACGCCACTCTCGCCAACACCAACCCACCGCGGCTGCGCGCGTTCGATCGTTACGGCAACCGCATCGACGAGGTCGAGTTCCATCCGTCCTGGCACTGGCTGATGGAGCACGCGGTCGGGTTCGGCCTCGCCGCGCGGCCGTGGGAGTCCCCGGAACCCCATGCCCATCTGCGCCGTGCGGCGGGCTTCTACGCCTGGTCGCAGGTCGAGAGCGGTCACGGCTGCCCCGTCTCGATGACGTACGCCGCCGTGCCGGCCCTCCAGGCCGACCCGGCGATCAGTGCCGAGTGGCTGCCGCGGCTGGCCTCGACGTCGTACGACTTCGGGCTGAGCGACCCGGCCGGCAAGGACGGGTGCCTGGCCGGGATGGGGATGACCGAGAAGCAGGGTGGTTCCGACGTGCGGGCCAACATCACCGCCGCGATTCCGCTGGCCGACGAAGGTGAC
>JBOHDU010000364.1:0-2322 GCA_050700615.1 Nocardioidaceae bacterium | reverse complement strand
CGGCAAGGCGATCGTGAGCTCGCAGGGCCGGGTGATCGAGCGGATTAAGCCCCAGGCAGCCGGCCACGTACCGATCCCTGCGCGTGATCTGCACTACATCGACCACGCGCTGCTCGGAACCGCGACGGTGGGCACGATGGCGTGGCGGATGAACGGCTTCCCGCTCGACAAGGTGCACCTCCGCTCCAAGACCGGCACCGCCGAGGTCTACGGGAAGCAGACCACGTCGTGGGTGGCGTCCTACGACAAGCAGTACGTCGTCATCATGCAGGTCTCGCAGGGTGGCACGGGGTCAGGGACGTCAGGCCCGGCTGTGCGCAAGATCTGGGAGGCGCTTTACGGCATCCACGGCATGCAGGTCAACCTGAAGAAGGCAGCCGAGCCGGGGGCGCACCCGCCGCGCGGCTTGCCGATCTTCAAGCCGAACGGGTCGATCGCCAGGCCCCTCGACGCCCCGGCGCGCAACTACGGCGGATGGCTGGCTCGATCGACCGGACCTACCCCGCAGGGAGCGAGGCCGAGCCGCTGATGGTAAGCACCTCGACCGTGTCGACCACTCGCACGTCCCGGCGGGTCAACGTGACCGAGAGCCGGCCGCTGTGGCAGCGCATGGACTGGGTACTGGTGGCAAGCACGGCCGCTCTGCTGACCATCGGGTGTCTGCTGGTCTGGTCGGCGACCGCCAACAACACGGCGCTGACCGGCGGGGACAGCACGGCCTACCTCGTCAAGGACGCGACCAACATCGGTATCGGGCTGGTGCTGGCCCTCGTGGTCGCCTCGACTGACCATCGCTGGATCAGGATCTGGACACCCGTCGTCTATCTGGCCTCGATCGTGGGGTTGGCCCTGGTGCTGTCACCCTTCGGGGCCATCATCAACGGCTCGAGGTCATGGCTGCTGATCGGTGGGCAGTCGATTCAGCCGTCGGAGTTGGCAAAGCTGGGGGTCGTCGTCGGGATGGCCCTGCTGCTCGCCGAGCGCACCGAGGCCAAGCGCCGAGCCGGGTGGCTGCGTGACTGGGACGTGGTGGCGGCTCTGGGAATCGCGGCCGTGCCCGCCGCACTGATCATCGCCCAGCCCGACCTCGGCACCCTGCTCGTGCTCTCGGTGACGGTCTTCGGCCTGCTCGCCGTCGCCGGGGCGCCGAAGCGCTGGCTTTTCGGCTTGGCCACACTCGCCGTCGGCGGCTCGCTGGCAGCGGTGCACCTCGGCCTGTTGAAGGGCTATCAGCTCTTGCGCTTCGAGGCGTTCATGAACCCCGCGCTGGATCCACAAGGCGCCGGCTACAACACCATCCAGGCACGGATCGCGATCGGCAACGGCGGCCTCTTCGGACAAGGCTTGTTCCACGGGTCGCAGACGCAGGCTGGATTTGTCCCCGAGCAGCACACGGACTTCGTCTTCACGGCCGCAGGCGAGGAGCTCGGGCTGGTGGGTTCGGGTCTCCTGATCGCGCTGTTCCTGCTTCTTCTGTGCCGCGGTGTGGCCATCGCGGCTCGGGCCGACGACATGTTCGGTCGCCTCGCCGGGGCAGGGATCGTGTGCTGGTTTGGCTTCCAGGCGTTCCAGAACATCGGGATGTGCCTCGGCATCATGCCCGTCACGGGTGTCCCGCTCCCCTTGGTCTCCTACGGCGGTACGTCGATGTTCGCGTCGCTCGCGGCCGTCGGGCTGCTGCTCAACATCAATCTCCGCACGGAGCGCGCGCCGGGGCTCGGCGTGCTCCGCGGTCGCATCGCCCGCTCCCGCCGGTTCTGAGACGCTCCTCCCTGCCACGGGGATTCGAGCCGGGACTGCGGCCGTCGTAGGCTAGTGCTTCTCGGACCTCCCAAGAATTCGTGGAGCACGGAAGACATGCCTGTCGATTCGATCTTTGCCAAGCTCGAGCCGCTGCTGCCGAGCGTGCAAAAGCCCATCCAGTACGTCGGTGGCGAGCTCAACTCCATCACCAAGGACTGGGACTCCGTCGATGTCCGCTGGGCGCTGATGTACCCCGACGCCTACGAGGTCGGGCTGCCGAACCAGGGCGTCCAGATCCTCTACGAGGTCCTCAACGAGCGTGACTGGATCCTGGCCGAGCGCACCTACGCCGTCTTCTCCGACATGGAGAAGGTGATGCGCGACCACGACATCCCACAGTTCACCGTCGACGCGCACCGCCCCGTGGCGGCGTTCGACATCCTGGGGATCTCGTTCGCCACCGAGCTCGGCTACACCAACATGCTCACCGCACTCGACCTCGCCGGTATCCCGCTGCATGCGGCCGACCGCGACGACACGCACCCCATCGTCATCGCAGGCGGTCACTCCGCGTTCAAC
>JBOHDU010000363.1:0-2287 GCA_050700615.1 Nocardioidaceae bacterium | reverse complement strand
GGGCAGCCCCTCACGGCCGGCCCCGCGGGAGGCAGCCACGTGGGCGGCAGTGGGCTCGACGTCGACGAGGTAGACGTCGAGGTGACGGCGAGTCAGCGCCAACCCGATGGAGGTGCCGATCAGGCCTGCGCCTACCACGAGAACCGGTCCGACAAGCAGCGGAGTCCACCCGGGCTGCCCATCGTCGTGGCCGCTCATGTGCCAAGGGTAATGAACCACGCGCAGACTCCGCCGGGCGCCCACCGGCACGGCATCACCTGACCACGACAGATGTCACGCATATCGTTGCGACGACTGAAGGCTCGCGCAGGTGCGGCCCGCCTCGGACCGGTCTCGATGGCGGGCGCTACCGCCGAGACCGGCACGGATGACCGGTGGACGGCAGAAGGGCACGCATCACAGGCCCAGGTCGTCGAGCAAGGCTCCGAGCTCGTCGCGGGTCAGCTCACGGACGTGCCCGGACTTGAGGTCACCAAGCCGGATCGGACCGATTGCGGTGCGAGACAGCCGGACGACCGGATGGCCGAGTGCCGCCAGCAGTCGGCGTACGATCCGGTTGCGGCCCTCGTGGATCACCAGTTCGACGAGAGACCTGTCGCCCTGGGTGCTGAGCACGGTGAAGCCGTCGACGGTGACCGGCCCGTCCTCGAGCGTGATTCCGTCGAGCGCCTGTCGTCGGGTGGCGCGGCTGGCGGCGCCCTCGACCTCGGCCACGTAGGTCTTCGACAGCTCGAACGACGGGTGCGCCATCCGGTGCCCGAACTCACCGTCGTTCGTCAACACGATGAGTCCGTCGGTGTCGGTGTCGAGACGGCCGACGTGAAACAGTCGCCGGTGGTGATCAGCAAGAAGACTGGTGAGGTCGCGCCGCCCCTGCTCATCGCTCATGGTGCTGACCACCCCCCGCGGCTTGTTCGCCACCAGATAGACGTGCGACTCCGCCACCGGCAGTCGCTTGCCGTCGACGCGGATCACCGCGCGCTCGGGGTCAACGCGCACCCCGAGTCTGGTGACCACCTCGCCGTCGACCTCGACCCGCCCCTGTGACATCAGCGTCTCGCAGCTGCGCCGGCTGGCGATGCCGGACCGCGCCAGCACCTTCTGCAGGCGCACGCCGGCCGCCTGCTCTTCCGTCATGGCCCGCCGGCGAGCCCGGACGGGTCAGACAGGTCGAACTCACCTTCGACGTCGGCCATCTCCGGCAGGAAGGGGGCGATCTCGGGCAGGTCATCGAGTGAGCGCAACCCCATCCGCTCCAGGAAGTACGACGTCGTCCGGTACAGGTAGGCGCCGGTCTCGGCATCCGACCCCGACTCCTCGACCAGGCCTCGCGTGACCAGGGTGCGGATGACCCCATCGACGTTGACTCCGCGGATCGCCGACACCCGTGCCCGGCTCACGGGTTGGCGATAGGCGACGACCGCAAGCGTCTCGAGCGCTGCTTGCGTCAACCGCGCCTGCTGCCCGTCGACGACGAACTTCTCGACGATCGACGCGTAGTCGTCGCGCGTGTAGAAGCGCCAGCCGCCTCCGACCTCTCGCAGCGCGAACCCGCGCCCCTGCGCGGTGTAGTCCTCGGCGAGCTCGGCCAGCGCCTGCGTAGTCGCGTCGGGAGGTGCACCCACTGCCTGGGCAAGCACCAGATGGCTCAGCGGTTGGTCGGCGATCATCAGCACGGCCTCGAGGGCGGGCTTGAGCGGCACGGATGCCCGATCGTCTTCGTCGTCGACCTGGCGGCGATCGTCGGCGCGCGACGCGACGTCGTCGGTCATGTTATGCCTTCCTGATCACGGGTATCGGCTTCCCGGTTGGCGTCGCCGGTGGGTGGTTGCACCGGGCCGTCGGAATCGGGGTCGAGCGCCGGTGGTGGCTCCGCGGCGTCGGGGATGCCAGTCTCCTCGGAGTCTGCACTCGCGTCGTACTCGTCGCCGACCTCGATGTCGCCGTCGTCGCTGCCGGTCCACCTGATCGTGAGCTCGCCGAGGGGCGTCAGCTGCTCGAATGCGACGGCCCCAGCGACGTAGAGCTCCAGCAGGGCAAGGAACCTCGACACAGTCGTGAGGGTGTCGGGCGAATCGGCCGACAGCGAGCGAAACGTGGCGGTTCGACTCCGCCTCAGCCGGCCGGTCAGGAGGATCGCCTGCTCCTTGACGCTGACGCGCGGTACGTGCAGGTGGCTCAGCTCGAGCACCGGCTCGGTCCGGGGCGCCAGCACCCGCGAGGCCAGGGCGGCGAACTCCCCGGGACCCAACGAGATCAGCACGTCGGGGAGCAGACCGGCGTAGCG
>JBOHDU010000362.1:0-3354 GCA_050700615.1 Nocardioidaceae bacterium | reverse complement strand
GAGCAGGAAGGCGGTGGCGATGAAGGCGACCGTCATCAACACACTCACCCCGAAGAAGGGGCCTCGCCACGAGATGCTGCCGAGCTCGCCACCGATAAGCGGGCCGGCCGCGATCCCGAGCCCGAGGGCGGCCTCGTACAAAATGATGGCCTGGGCCACGGAGCCGCGAGCCGAGTTGACGATCGTCGCCAGCGCCGTTGCGATGAACAAGGCGTTGCCGAGGCCCCAGATGGCCCGGAAGCCGACGATGCCGTTGATCGTGTCCGACGACCCGGCGAGAGCAGCCCCGACGACGATGATGACCAGGCCGATCAGCAGTGTGCGCTTGGCACCGATGCGACTGGAGACCACGCCGGTGATGAGCATGGCCACACCCATGACCGCCATGTAGCTGGTGAACAGCAGCGACACCTGCGACGGCGACGCGCCGAGCTGGTCGGCGATCGGTTTCAGAATCGGGTCGACCAAGCCGATGCCCATGAACGCAATCACACAGGCAAAGGCCACCGCCCAGACTGCCTTGGGTTGTCGCCACATCTCAGGACTGCTCCCGTCGTTGTTCGTGCTCTCGGTCCGTCGACAGGTCGTCGATCTCGGCAGCGGCACCTTCGAGCAGCCCCTTGATGATCGCCACGGCTGAGACGAGCTGGCGCTGCTCCTCGCGGCTCAGCCGGGCGATCAGCGGCGCCACCGACGTGGCCCGTGCGGTCCGCACCTCGGTAAGGGCAGTCCGGCCGGCAGAGCTGAGGGAGATGAGCACGGCGCGACCGTCACCCGGATCGCCGTGCCTGGTCACCAGTCCGTGCTGCTCGAGGCGATGCACCTGTGCGGTCATCGTCGGCTGGCTGCAATGGTCGGCCCTGGCCAGGTCGCCAATGCGAGCAGGCTCGTGCTCCTCGACCTGCGCGAGCAGGCGGGCTTGCGCCAGAGGCAGCGAGAATCGGCCCTCGCGGCTGGCCCAACGGGTGATACGCGCCGCAGCGCCGAGCAACTCGGCGCCGATCGTGCTGGTTGGTGAAGCCACGCCGATCATGATAAATAGATTGTCTATCTAATTCAACCGACCGTCCGCTGACCCGCGACTGCTTCCAGGCGGAGTCAGCCGCCGAGGCTAGACTGCCCGGCGTGCCGGAGACTGCGAGCACTGTGGCGACGCAGCGTGAGTCGACTCGACGGGGGCCTCTCCATCTGGGTCGCGGCCAGGATGTGATGTACGCCGGTGCGGTTCTGGTTGGCGCCCTGCTCGTGGTGATCGCGGCAAACGACCAGCCCTACAACCAGAACGAGCTGCAACAGATGGCGCCGTACGCCAGCGGCGATCTGCACACGATCACCAGCGGCACCCGGCAGCCTCCGCTCGACGCCCTCCTCGCAGCTCTGGTCCAGCACGCTGTGGGGACCGGCCAGCTGAGACAGCGGATCGAGCCGGTTACGTTCGCGATCGGGTCCTTGGTCCTGATGTGCCTGCTGCTGCGCAGGCTGGGGTTCGGATGGGGGGGCGTCTTCGCGGCTTGGGTGCTCGCCACCCAGCCTGAGATGATCCGCTACTCCGCCTACTCCAGACCTTACGCACTCCCGGTCTTCCTGATGCTGCTGTGCGTCCTTGCCTCGCACCAGTGGCTGACCCGCCGGCAGGCGTGGTGGCTGGTGCTCGTCGCGATCGCGGCTGGGTTGCTGCCACTGAGCCGGGTCCCTGAGCCCACGATCTTCCTCCTGGGGTCGGCCATGGTCGTGGGTGTGCTGGGCTGGCGGCGCACGGTCCCGAGGCGCACCGCCTGGCCGCTGGTGGCGGTTCTCGCCGGTGCCCTGGTCTTCGTCGGCTACCCGATGTACCGGTCCCTGTCGCAGCGGACTGGAAAACTCTTCGACCCCAGCCCGGCCGACGTTGTCGCCCGGTTCGGCGACTCGGCGCACACGCTCGTGCATGTCTCGCTACCGCTGCTCGGCGAGCTCTTTCCCTGGTGGCCGGTCACGCTCGTGGTTCTGGTCTTGGTCGTGGCCCATCCGCGGGCGCGCCACCGCCTCACAGCAGTGTGGTGGGTCTGGCCACTCCTGTCCGCGCCGTTGCTGTTCTTTCTCGCCTTCCACTTCGCGAACTCGTTCTCGCTCGCCGCCCGGCCGTATCGAGCCCGGTACGCCTACTTCTTCGTCCCCGGACTCGTCCTGATCGTGGCCTGCGCGGCGTCCACAGTCCGGGACCCGCGGCGGCATCGGACCGCAGCCAATCTCGGCCTGGCGGCCCTGCTCGCCGCACTCCTCGTCGGGCAGCTACCCGCGACGGTGGGTGTGGTCGCGGCGACCAGCCCGGCGGGCTTCGGCCAGCCGGCCGACTTCGGTGCGGCGGCCACCGTGCTTACCACCCGACTCCCAGCGGACGCGATCGTGTTGTACGACGCCCCCAGTCCGGCCGGCAGCTGGCGGCAGGGCTTCTCGGGGCGGCCGAGATACATGGGCGCGGTTCCCTTCGTCGCGAGCGCGACTGTGGTGGCCAGGCACCCGGGGATGCTGCCGCGGACGGGCCCGGTCTACCTGCTGGTGCTCGACACCCAGTGCTCCATGACCGTGGACTGTGAGATGCCCGCGCTGCCGTGGGACAAGCACGTGGCCAGCTGGCGGATGGTCGAGCGCTTCGACCGCTTCAGGCTCTACGCACCCGACCGTGGCCAGTCCGGGCGGCTCGGTGCGGCCGAGGCGATGCTCGCCTTCGGCCACGCCCTTGGGCCCAACCTGGGGATGGTCGACACGTTTGCCGCCGCCGCCATCTTCCACGCCGAGGGCATGCCGCGCCGCGGCCACGCCGTCATCCAGGCGTTCTACGCCATGGTGGGGCCGAGCCGGGCACGGAGCTACCTGCGGATCGCGGCCGCGCAACATCTGGGCCCCTACAGCTGACCGCTCGACCCGACGTCGCGAGCCTGGGTGCAGAAGCGGGTGAGACCCCGAACCGGCGTACCGGATCGGGGTCTCATGCGAACAACGTGTCGAGACGACTAGCGCCCTGACCGGGTCACTTCTTGATGTTGGTGACGCGGCCCGCGCCGACCGTGCGGCCGCCCTCGCGGATGGCGAAGCGGAGGCCGTCCTCCATGGCGATCGGCTGGATCAGCTCGACGGCCATCTCGGTGTTGTCGCCAGGCATGACCATCTCGGTGCCCTCGGGCAAGGTGACCACGCCGGTCACGTCCGTCGTACGGAAGTAGAACTGCGGGCGATAGCCATTGAAGAACGGCGTGTGACGTCCGCCTTCTTCCTTCGAAAGCACGTAGACCTTCGCGGAGAAATTCGTGTGCGGCGTGATCGAACCCGGCTTCGCGACGACCTGGCCGCGCTCGAGATCGTTCTTGTCAACACCAC